>NZ_JBSQOT010000011.1:0-54770 GCF_055117995.1 Deferrivibrio sp.
ATAGTTGCTCTAAAATTACATTATTCATTGTTAGTCCTCCTTTGAAGGGTTTTTATCTTCTTGGTCGTAGATAATTCTACAACCCTTCAAGGGGGATTTCAATGACACAATTTAGTTTACACTACCCGAAAAAGGTCACTGTCAATACTTTTTGAGATAAAAAATATTATTTATTAATAATTTAAATCATAGTAAGCTTGTGTGGATTGATTTGGTAGTCTCATAAAATAGAGAGTTTAATTTATATTTACTTATAAGTAATGGTATTTATAAAATTAAAGTTCTGAAATCTTATCTATATAATTTTCACCGCAATATACTCTTAAAAGCTTTTCAGCTTTGGTGTGTATATCAAAGTTTTTTGATAAAATTTCTGAATTAAGAGTGCCCATTTTATCTCTTAGTTCTTTATTTTTGGATAGATGGACAATCTTTTCTATAAATTCTTCTTTACTATTACAAATATAACCCATTTTATCGTTTATGATAATTTCGGGTACAGCACCTACCTTTGATGCAACAATTGGCAATCCTGCATTCATTGCTTCAAGTATTACATTTGGAAAACTCTCAGAACGTGAAGTTAATACAGAGATATCACTTTTTAAAAGGTATTGATATACATCCTTTGTTTCGCCAACAAGTTCTATATCATTATGAACATTTATTTTTACTTTATTTGCATCTATTCCTACAGCGTAGGCTTTGATTTCTATTGTTTTTCTAAGTTCTGTAAAAATGTCGTTAAAAATATCAAACCCTTTAATGGGATTCTCATTTCCTATATAACACAAATACAGTGCATCTTTTTTTATTTTGTTTGAGATGTTTTTGGTTCTTATATGGTTATAAATTAAATTTATTTTAGAACTTTTTATAAATCTACTCTTTAAAACATTTACGCACCCTAAGGAATTGCATGTAAAGGAGTCAATAATAGGGTTAATATAGTAGAAAAGGTTATTTGGCTTACTTAGTACCCCTCTATTTATAAAGAGTTTGTTCTTTTTTAAATTTAATAATGTTAGCCAAAAACCAAGTTTATGGCCACCGTTATGATAAGTGTGAATGATATCGATATGTTCTTTTTTTAGTACATTCAATAAACCAAGAGCAGCTAGAATTTTATATTTAAAATCAGCGTGGTAAATATTCTTACAAAACCCTGAAACTATATTATTAATTTCAGCATTTTTTTTGCTTATTAAATAGATATCTAAACCACAATTGTACAGTGATTCGATGTTATAGCTTAATTGACGAATTCATCCTGAGGAATATTTATTAGAATCCGTAATAAACAAAATTTTATTTAATTCTTTTTGTTTCTTAAACTTTTTAAAGAAGATTGTAGCTGTTATTTTGTTTGAGTAGATGTTAAGCTTTTGACTCAACCACTTTATATTATCTTTATCATTAACCCCTATACGGTTTATGTAAAAAGGATTGGTTCCATAAGAATTAGGAAATCTTTCAAGGGTAAAACTTCCTTTATATCCCGAATCTTTTAATGCCTGCATAGAAACTTTGTCAAAATGCCCCCAAGGCCAACAAAAAAAGTCAATAGGTTTGTTTAGAATATTTTCCAGATACTCTTTACTTTCTTTGAATTCTTTGAGGCAAAAATGGTATCTTTCATCTGTATTTCTTTTTTTAAATATAACTTTTCCATTTTCTTCAATAGGCCAAAACCCATCATATGCATATGCAGAACCTTTATCAAAGTATTTTGTTCCCTGTTTTACCTCGTTGTATATTCCATAAATTCCCCAATGAAATTTTTCAGGATAATTACCAATTAATTTCATAGATTTAAAACACATTTGATGGTTAACGGAATGGCTATATACTTCATGTCCAAAATCATGTACTGCTGAGTAAATTTCATTTTTATTCATAAATTGTGTTTTATCTGAATTTTTTAGTACATTTATAAATGAAGTTTTAGCATCTAAAATTTCAGGCAAATTTTTATTTGGAAATTGAGCCCTTTTTTCCCCATCCCCTATAAAGTTTGTAATCGCAAAGAAAATACCACTGAAATTATATTTATTAAGCAAAGGGATTGCATACACCCAGTTATCTAGGGAACAGTCATCAAATGTGATTACAACAGGCTTTTTAGGTAATTTAACGTTATTTGACATAAAATTGTATAACAGTTCTGCTGAGATGGTTTCAAAACCATTGTTTTGAAGATACTCAAGGTGCTCTGTAAATCTTTCAGGGGTTATCCCCCCTGCATAAGAAACTTTATGGTAGCATAAAACAGGTACACTTTTAAACACCTATAACCTCTTGTAAAAAATTATTAAAATCATCTTTTATTTCATCAAAACTGAAATCATGTAAACATGGAATATTATCACCATATTTACATTTATTGCTTTTACAAGGTTGACATTCAAGGTTTTTTCTAACCCATCTATATTCATTGGAAGGAAAAATCCAACCTTCACTTGAAGCGCCAAGTATAACAAAAGATGGCTTGTTTAATGCTACTGCCATATGAAAAGGGGATGAGTCATTGCCAGAGTGAAATCTTGATAAACTTAATATTGCCACAAATTCTGATAATGAAAAAGCGTTGGTAAAAAAAACACTGTTGTATAGTTTGTGTTTTTTAATTTTATCTAAATAACTATCTTCATTAGGTCCATATGAAAAAATTATTTTAAAACCAGTTTTCATATGAATATATTCTGCCAGTTTAATATAATTATCCAAAGTCCATCTTCTGGTATCCCCTTTGTGAGTGGGAGAAATAACTACAAAGTCTTCAATATTGTTGTTTTTTAGATATTGCTTTACTTTTTCGATTTCTTTTTCACCTGGATATATTACCGGCCTAATATTATACTCATTAATACCTAAAGATTTGAGTAAAGAGCATTTTATTTCTGTTGCAGTCCCTTTAAGTGGTTCGATAAGCTTGTTATAGGCAAGTTTTCTTTTTGTATATGAATAAGTAACTCTATACTTGGCTTTTGATAAAAGAGATATCCACATAGTGCGGGGATTATTCTGAAAATCCAGAATGTAGTCATATTTTTCTTTTCTTATATCTTTAATTAGCTTTAAAGTTTGTAAAGGATTTTTATCTCTTTTAATACTCAATATTTTATCAATATTTTTATCATATTTAAGTATTGCATTACACATTGGAGTAGTTAAAAAATGAATTTCTGAATCTGGATATTTTCTCTTAATTTCTCTTGGTATTTGTGTTGTCAGTACGACATCTCCAATTTGGTACAACTGAATTATAAGAGTTTTCATGCAAGTTCCTTTATAACATTTAAATAATTATTAAATATATCTTTATCAGAGAATAAAGTACTATTTTTATTAATATGTTCCTTTTTAATGCACATTGCTTTTTTTAGGTAAATAGAAAGTTCTTTACCACTTAATTCTTCCACAGTTATTAAATAACCATTTTTTCCTTCATTAACAAAGTCCTGAGCTCCATTGTTTGTTGTAGTAATAACTGGAGTGCCAGCAGCTAAAGATTCTAATACAACATTTGCACATGTGTCATAAAATGTAGGCAAGCAAAAAACACTTAAAACATTGTAAAACTCATTCATATCTTTAATCTTACCTAAAAAATGAACTCTATTTTCTATTTTAAGTTGCTTGGCTTTTTCTATATATTTTTTAGGATTTCTATTACCTGCAATTAATAATTCTACATTATCAGGCAAATATTTAATAGCTTCTATTAAATAAATCAAACCCTTTAACTCGAAATTTGAGGCAGCAAAACCAACATAAATTTTATCTTTTGATAGACTATATTTTTCATAAAAAGAATTAGAGATATCATGCATTAACTTAAAAATATTTTTATTTACGCTATTCGGAATAATTTTATAATTCAAATTTGTTAAATTATACCTATTTAAAAATTCTTTTTTTGCCATATTTGATTGAAAAACAACTAACTTTAAATTAGGATTATTTCTATACATTTTTTTCTCAATAAATACAGTAATATAATTTACAGGTGAAAAAAGTCTTTTCAGCATCTTTTTAAACTTACTATAACCTCTATACCCTTTTAAAGAGTTCATTAAAAAATCCAAATGAGATCCACTCCCAGCTCTAATTACATGACAGTAGTTAACTTTTGTAAGAGCTATGTTCAAAGAATTTTCACTATATTTTGCAATCTTTGATGCTTTTAAATAATAACTTAAGGTCTTCAAAAACCTACCTGGTCTCCATAAACCTAATTCAATGATATTTTTATTCTTGATATCAGTTTTATTTTCACCACATACCACTTTGACTTCATACCCTTTTTCTACCAAAAACTGATAGAATCTATAACAAAAGCTCTCTACACCACCATACCTTGAAAAAGCCCTTATAAAAAGAATAATTTTTTTCCCCATTTAATATCCTTTAAAACCAACCAATTATTCATTTAAAGCATCAATATAGTTTTTATTTGAGTTTAATGAATATAATATTCCTATCAGAAAGCAAAAAAGCATTAATACTTCCGAGTCGCCAAAATTATTTTCTGTTAACCCATCAAGCATGTAGGCAATTGTTATACCTAATCCTGCCAATTTAGTAAATTGGTCATCAGAATTGTAAAATCTATATAATAACATACCTAATATTGCCATTAGTATTAATAAAGCGGGTACCCCATAATAAACGGCCAATGTTAAGTATGAGTTATGGGAGTGAGCCTTTGAGCTCACCGGCACGTCTATATATTGATCAAAATATTTTTTTATATTGTTGCCTATTCCAAAAATAGGGTTATCCCTAATTATTTCAAGAGAGCTTTTCCATAATACAACTCTGGTGCCAAATGAAGTATTTGAGACGTTGTACGAATTATTAAAGAAATCATTGAATCGATTTTTTAAATTAGTATTAGTAAATATCAGGCTGGTGAAAATTAATATTATAATTAAAGAAAATATTATGCCTTTTGATTTATATTTTAGTACAAGTATTACCAATAAAGTGATTGTTGTAAAAAGTATCGGGCCTCTTGAAAGAGTTAATATTAAAGAAGTAAAATATAGTATAAATAGTAATATGTAAGAATACAATTCTATTTTTGTCGTATATGTTTTAGTTATTAGTATGACAAAAACTAAAATAACTATTAATGAAATGGTATTACCATATGTTAGTGCGTGAGTAAAAAAGCCATCTGCTCTATGGGTTATTTTATTTATTATTTCATATATCGCATAGCATGAGGATAAAAAAGCTCCGAACATTAAGAATTTAAAAGTATTAAAAGGCTTAAGTTTTTTTTCTTCAAAGAAATACCATGTCACAAAAAATATCAGGTAGTGCCACCAGCTAAAAGATTTTTTTATTAGTTTACTTATACTACTAAAATTTTCATAGTTTACAAATTTTGATAATGTTGTCCATGCAACAAATAATATGAATAATATAACAATTTTATCTGAAAAGATATTTTTATTCCCTTTGATAATATCCTTTATAAAAAATAACAAAAGAATCCCAAATGCTATTTGTGTTGCACTTATTGATATAAAATGCGACAAACTAAAAATGTACATAAAATATTCAACCATTTTTATGCTCCCAAGCCTTTATGTATTTTAATGCTTCATAAAAACTACCCAAAATAGCTATAACAATTCCTCTGTAACCCTCAAAAATTCCGCCTTTTAAAAAGTACATTTTTATAAACTTTAAAGGGGGCTTAGTCAATAAATTTAGCAGTATACTTAGATTACTCAGTTTACTTTTTTCTTTTCCTAAAATTGTTGTGTACTTATTCATTTTATTAATGTGGTCTTCAATATTTTTATATGAATAGTGATAAAGGTCACAATTTTTAGGAATGTAAAATATTTTTTCTCCGCAGACTAATGATTCATGCACCGATTTATCATCCCAAAAGCAGACATTTTTGTCATAAATCCTTATTTTATAATCAGGATACCAACCGCTGTTTTTAATGAATTTGCCAAGATAAAATGTTCGCCTTGGGATAGCAACAGCGGAATAACCCTGGGAGAAAATATCATCTACATGCTCTAACAGATATTTTTTTAGCTCTACCGAAACTTCTTCATCAGCATCAATTGAAAATATGATATCATTTTTTGCTAAATTAGAGGCAAAATTTTTTTGCTGTCCATACCCTTCAAACTTATTAATATACACCTTATCAGTATATTTTTTGGCTATTTCTATTGTCTTATCAGTGCTTTCGGAGTCAACTACGATAATTTCATCAACAAAATCCAAAGATTTAAGGCATCTGTCTAAATTGTCTTCTTCATTAAAAGTTATAATTGTTGCCGAAAGTTTCACTTATTAATTCCTAAAAATTCTATATATTGTCCACAAACATTTAATTGCTCAAATTTTTTAATGTGTTCATCTTTTATTTCAGGATAATTTCTTAATGCTTGCTTCATTTTCTCAGCCAATGCATCTACATCTCTTGTAGGAACTAAAAAATTGGCAAGTTCACCAGTCAAAATTTCACTTGGTCCACTATCACAATTTGTACTAACTACAGGCGTTTTCAATATCAAAGCTTCAATCAAAACTCTTGGCAATCCTTCGAAGTCTGAACTTAAAACCAAAAGTTTTGCATTTTTAATTAAAGGGTAGGGATTAGTGACCATAGGATGCAAAATTACTTTACCATTTAATTGTAATTCATCAATCAACTTTTCCAAATATTGTTGACCACTGCCTTCACCTAAAAGTATTAATTTCTCTTTTAAATTTGCTTTTTCATATGCCTTTAATAAAATATCTTGTCTTTTGTGTTTAATATCAAACCTACCAACATGTATAATGTGGTCATCAACAGGAAGATTAAAATGCTCTTCAGACTTATTTAAAATATAGTCAGTATCAAAAGGATTATATATTGTTATGATACTCTCTGATTTTATACCAATATTTTTTACCAAATCATTATAAACTCCCTTTGATACACATATTATATTCTTACCCTTATAAGTATTAGCTAAATACTTCCTTTTAATATTTTTCAAAAATAAGCTATCGTTTCTATCTATTCTTTTTTTTGTAAATGAATTTCTAATTATATAGGAGATATTGTATTTCTTATCTAATTGATTAAGAATTTTTTCCCAACTTTTTGATGTTTGCGCTGTTAATATTGCATCATATTTACTTATTTCAAAAAAATTATTCAACTTATTCTTTAAAATAATATGTCTTAAAGGATGTTTTTTGTATTTATCAAGTTGCAATTTAATAATATTAAAATCA
Source organism: Deferrivibrio sp. (assembly GCF_055117995.1). Taxonomy (NCBI): domain Bacteria; kingdom Pseudomonadati; phylum Deferribacterota; class Deferribacteres; order Deferribacterales; family Deferrivibrionaceae; genus Deferrivibrio; species Deferrivibrio sp. The sequence goes on from NZ_JBSQOT010000011.1 coordinate 7,267, forward strand.
CATTGCTTATCCCATTCAACTTTACTGCCATAAGCAAGGACTAAGTCAACTAAATAACCTAATTTAACGAACCCGTTTAAAAGAGTTAGCGTTGAAACCTCTGCTCCACCAATTCCAAAATTTCCCATTAAATATGCAATTTTTTTCATTTTATCCCATAATTCTTTTGTAAATTTTTTTATAATTAAAGGTCATTTTTTCAAAACTAAATTCTTTTACTGAATAAATTAAATTATTTTTATTAAATTTACTATCTAAAGAGTACAAAAAAAGTTCTGCTATTTTTGAACTATTTTTAACCTCAGCAAGGTATCCATTTACTCCATCTTTTACAATCTCAGGTATCCCACCGACTTTTGTAGCAACCACTGGTATTCCAAAGCTTAAAGCGTCTATAATAGATGTACAAAGCCCTTCCTCTTTTGATGTCATAGCAAAAACATCCATACATTTCAAGCAGGAATATACATCGTCTCTAAAACCGGTAAAAATAATATTGCTAAAACATGGTAAAGTTTTTGCGAAATCAACTACTTCATTAAAGAGTGGCCCGTCACCAACTAACAAAAGTTTAATTTTTTTATTTTCTTCGTAAGCTTTATCAAAAGCTTTTATCAGTGTTTTATGATCCTTATGATCGGCAAAATTTGCAATACAGCCAATAACAAAATATCCTTCCAATATTTTTTTTAAATCTTCCGGACAGTTATAATCATCTGGGTTTTTAAACTCAACACCACTATAAATAACTTCAATTTTACTGTTATCAACACCGTCATTTATTAATATATTTTTTACTGCTTCTGATATGGCAATAACTTTATCAACATATTTATTTGTATACTTGATTGCACTAAAAATATTTTTCTTTATCGAGAAATCAACTCGCCTTGTATGCAGCAGCTTAAAATCTTTTCCGAGCATTTTTATAATAACAAGAGGCGTTAACGAATGAGCATCATGTGAATGTACGATATCAGGTTTTATTTTATTAATAATTTTCGTTAGATTTAAAATACTGAGAGGATTAACTTCCCCTTTAAAATCAAAAGGTAAGATATTTTTATCAAACTTGTTAATCAACTCCCCTTTACTGTTGGCGACCAAGTAACTTTCAAAACCATTTTCCAAAAGCCCTTTGTGAAGCAGTAAAGCCTGCCTTTGCCCGCCTCTCCACTCTTTGCCTGTGTCAACATGCAAAATTTTCATCGACTATCCATTTTTAAATTGCATATCGTATAATGTTTTGTATGTAGAGGAAATAGATATCAAGTCTTTATGTTTACCTGTAGCTTCTATTTTTCCATTTTTTAAAACAACAATCATGTCAGCATTTAAAATAGTAGATAACCTATGAGCAATAACAAAACTTGTTCTTCCTTTCATTAGATTCTCTAATGCCTTTTGAACAATTTTTTCTGACTCAGTATCAAGAGCACTGGTAGCCTCATCAAGTATTAATATGGGTGGATTTTTGAGCAAGGCTCTAGCAATAGTTATCCTTTGCCTTTGTCCCCCGGAAAGTCTTACTCCTCTTTCTCCAATAAAAGTATTGTAACCGTAAGGCAAGTCTAATATAAAATCATGGGCATATGCTGCTTTTGCAGCCATTATAATATCTTCCTCTAAAACATTGTCTAATCCATACGCTATGTTATTTTTTATGCTATCGTTGAAAAGAAATGGTTCTTGGGAAACAATACCTATATTTCTCCGAAGGGAATGAATTTTAAAGTTTCTTATGTCCGTGCCTCCAATACATATGGAGCCATCTGTAATATCGTAAAATCTCGGTAATAGATTTACCAATGTGCTTTTACCTGCTCCGCTAGAGCCGACAAGTGCAACAGTAGTTCCAGGCTTTAAATTTAAATTAATTTCTTTTAGTATAAAATCTTCATCGTCTTCATATTTAAAATAAACATTTTTAAAAGTGATTTCCTTGCCTTGAGCTTTACACTCCAAATAACCGTCTTTTTCTAAGATCTCGTTATTTATATCCATAAGTCCAAAGACCCTTTCAGCTGCACCAATTGCAGCTTGTACTTTACTGTTGGCCCTATTTAACCTTTTAAATGGTTCATACATGAGTGCTAGAGCCGCAAGAAAAGAAAAAAATGTGCCTGGTGTAGTGCTACCGTTTAGGACTTGTTGTCCTCCATAATATACAATAAATGCGATCCCTAATGCTCCAAAAAACTCTAGTAGTGGTGAGCTTATTTCATCATAAATGATCATTTTAATTTGATCATTTACAAATTTATCATTAACTTTTTTAAACTTTTCTTTTTCTTTTTCTTCGTTTGTAAATGCTTTAACGACTTTTATGCCACTGAATATCTCTTGTAACAGGCTTGAAATATCCCCCATTTTTTCTTGACCGCGTTTGCTGTATTTTTTAACTTTCTTGCCCAGGTAAACTATTGGGTATATTAGTAGTGGGACAACAAATAGTGCAATTGAGCCCAGTATGAGTTCTTGATTGAGCACAACGCCAGCTAATACAATAATAGTTATGCTTTCTCTAAACAGTGAAATTGCAGAGGGGATAGCATCCTGAATAACATAAATGTCATTTGTAATTCTTGACATCAGCATCCCTGTTGAGTTTTTCGAGAAGAATTTCATTGGTAAAATAATTATTTTTTCTAAGAGCTCATTTCTAATTGTTTGTATGACTTTTTGGCCAGTTTTTCTTAATAAAAAGTTTTGGAAAAATCTTGAGATACCTTTTAAAGTATATAATAAAATTATAATCAATGGAATAATAGAAAGTTTTTCTTTGTCTTGATTAATAAAGATTCCATCAAGAGCAGGTTTTATTATATAGGCAGTTGCACCAGTTGTGCCGGCGACAACTAAAGAAAAAATAATTGAGAGGATTAAATTAATTTTATGTGGTCTAAAATATCCCCATATACGTTTCAGTTTATCCAATTTCCCACCTTTAAAAATTCTATTTTAAAATATCAAAACATAATGTATTTGTAAACTATGAAAGGGCTTTATATACATATACCTTTTTGTAAAAGCAAGTGTAAATATTGCGGTTTTTTTTCAAAAAGTGAATATGATGATGATTTGATAGAAAAATATCTTAATCAGGTTATAAATCTAATTGATAAATTTGATGATTTTGAATTTCATACAATGTATGTCGGCGGAGGTACACCGTCAGTTATTCCTTATAAAATTCTTGATAATTTTTTCTCTAAACTTTTCAAAAAAATTTCTCCCGAAAGAATAGCTGAATTTACTGTTGAGGCGAACCCTGAAAGTTTGAGTGAAGATTTTTTATACGTCTTAAAAAATTATAATGTATCAAGGGTAAGTCTTGGTTTGCAGAGTATGGATGACAGGGTCTTAAAATATCTGGGAAGGATTCATTCTCGGGAGCAATCAGTTATAGCGGTTAAAAATGTCAGAAAGATTTTGACAGATGCTGCTCTTAACCTTGATTTTATGTACGATATTCCAAAAGTTGATGAAAGTACAATTTTAAAATCTTTGAAGGATATTGTTAAGCTTAATCCTGAGCATATTTCAGCATATTCATACAGTTTTGACACAGATTTTTTGTCAGAAAAATATGAGGTGCAAAAGACCTCATATTTGAAGGTCAAACATTTTCTTGAAAGGAATAATTTTAAAAAGTATGAAATTTCTAATTTTGCAAAAAATGGATTTGAAAGTGTTCACAATAAAATCTACTGGACAATGCAGGAATATTTGGGGGTTGGTGCAGCGGCCAGCTCTATGATTCTTTATAATGGCAAAAGAGTGAGGTTTTCATTTGCGAAAAATATTTTTTCTTTCATTAATACCCCTTATATAACCGATTTTGAAATTGTTTTGGACTGGGGTGAGCTTTTGAAGGAGGATTTAATATTTGGTCTTAGGATGCTTGATGGGGTTAACATTAAAAAAGTTACTGATAGATATGCTGACAAGGTTGAAAATTTTTTAGAAAAATGCGATAAACTTTTTCAGGAAAATTTTTTACAAATTAAAGGTGAAAATTTATGTTTGACAGAAAAAGGGGAGCTATTTTTGGATTATGTGCAACAGTTTTTATGGGAGCTTTGATATATTCTGGAATTTCCCTGAATACTGCATACGCTGGATGCGCAGGAGACTGCATGACCTGCCATCAGAAACTTGTTGGGTCAAAGGAGCATAATTCGCTAACTGCATGTATAAAATGCCATGACCCGGCAAAAAATATTTCCATTGTCACCCAAAGTGGGGAAGGGTGTGGTAACAATTGCTTTGATTGCCATAATCAGTGGCCAAAGGATGGCTATCATGCTGACCTTGATACCTGCAAAAATTGTCACAAGGGATAGCTTTAAACATTTGAATGAAACTTAATAGAATTTACAGAAAACAGCTTATAAAGTCAGACATAAATAATGTATGGAAATATTTTTCCTCACCGGTTAATCTTCCTGAAATAACACCAGGTTGGCTAAATTTTAAAATTATTTCCGGTGTGCCTGAAAAAATGTATGAAGGGCTTGTTATTGAATACAGGGTTTCCCCTTTTCTTAATATGAAAGTAAAATGGATTACAGAAATAACTTATGTAAAGGAACCATATTTTTTTGTTGATGAGCAGCGATTTGGCCCATACAGATTTTGGCACCACAAACATTTTTTTGAGGAAACTAATGACGGCAATGTTTTGATGACTGACGAAGTCCATTATATTGCACCTTTAAATTTTTTGACAGGCGCGGTAATATCAAAAAAATTAAATGATATATTTAATTACAGACATAATAAGATTGAAGAAATTTTTAACAGGGAGAGGTTATGAATCTTAAGGTGATTATTCTTGCTGCAGGCAAAGGGACAAGGATGAAATCTGAAAAGCCCAAGGTCCTTTTTGATGTGGCTGGCAAGCCAATGATTGATTATGTTATTGATGCATCAAATAAGCTAAATCCTGATGAAATAATAGTAGTAGTAGGTAACAAAAGTGAGCTCGTGACAGAACATTTGGGCGGCAAAAATGTTAGCTTTGTCCACCAGACTGAGCAGAAAGGCACGGGGCATGCAGTAATGTGCGCAAGCCAAAGTTTAAAAGGGTTTAACGGCAAGGTGTTAATTTTGTGTGGTGATATGCCTTTGATAAGGCATGAAACCTTGGCTAAATTTATTGAATTTGCTAAGAAAAGTAAGCTTAGTTTTATTTCTGTAAAGGTAAGAAAACCTGAAGGTTATGGTAGGGTAGTAAGAGGTGCTGATAAGGCCGTCTTGAAAATTGTGGAAGAAAAAGATGCAAATGAAGCTGAAAAGAAGATAAATGAAATAAATACGGGGATATATCTGGCAGACTCAGACATTTTACTTGAAAGGCTTGATAAGATTGACAATAAAAATGCCCAGGGCGAATATTATCTTACTGATATTGTCAATGAAGGGGCGGATGTTTTTCTGGCAGAGGATGAAAAAGAGTTTATTGGAATAAACGATAAATTCCAACTGTCTGTTGCATCCAAGGAAGTCTGGGAAAGGCGGGCAATATGGCATATGAAAAATGGAGTGGAAATTCTTGATTTTGAAAATTGCTATATAGATGAGGACGTTGAAATTGGGCCTGATACGGTTATTTATCCAAATGTTTATATTTCAGGAAGTACCAAAATAGGAAAAATGTGCAAAATATATGCTGGATGCCGCATAGTTGACAGTATTGTTGAAGATGAAGTGGAGCTAAAGGACAACAGTTATATAACAGAATCTTTTGTGGGGAAAAATTCATCGGTTGGGCCGATGGCACAGCTCAGGCCCGGCACAAAGCTACTTGGAGATAACAAAATCGGTAATTTTGTGGAAACGAAAAAGGCAATTATAGGTAAAAAATCCAAGGCAAGCCATTTGACATATCTTGGGGACTGTGAGATTGGTGAAAATGTCAATATCGGTTGCGGTACGATTACTTGCAATTATGATGGGATTTCCAAACATAAGACGATTATTGGGGATAATGTGTTTGTGGGAAGTGACGTGCAGTTTGTTGCTCCTGTAAAAATTGGCTCAAATTCGCTCATTGGGGCAGGCTCTACAATAACTAAGGATGTTCCTGAAGGAGCACTTGCCATCACAAGGGGTGAGCAAAGAAATATAGAAGGCTGGGTAAAAAGGTGGAAAGAGAAAAAAATGAAGTTCAGAGGTGAGTGATGTGTGGAATCGTAGCTTATATAGGTAGTAAAAATGCAACAGATATTTTGATCGAAGGATTGACAAGGCTTGAATACAGGGGATATGACTCGGCGGGCATTGCTGTTATAATAAATAACAAAATTGAAGTTTTCAGAAGTGTTGGCAAACTGCTTAATCTGAAAAATATTATTTCAGAAAAAAAACCTGTCTCAAATATAGGGATAGGGCATACAAGATGGGCAACTCACGGTAAACCTTCCTATGAAAATGCTCATCCCCATTCTTCATTTGGTATATCACTCGTCCACAACGGAATTATAGAAAATTACCTTGATATAAAGAGGAATTTGGCTGATAAAGGGTATAAATTTGAATCTGAAACGGATACAGAAGTAATAGCTCACCTTATTCATTCAAATTACAAAGATGACATATTTGAAGCTGTAAAGGTGTCTGTCAAACAAATTAAAGGCTCATTTGCTTTGGCAGTAATTTCGGTCAATGAGCCGGATAAAATTATTTTAGCAAGACATGATAGCCCATTGGTTATAGGCATTTCTGACGGGGAAAATTTTGCAGCAAGTGATATTCCTGCACTTATCAGTTACACAAACAAATTTATCTTTCTTGAAGAGAATGACATAGCAGTACTTACAAAAGATTCAGTTACATGCTTCGATTTTGAGGGGAAAAAGACTGATAGAGAAATCAAAATTGTTGATATTAACCCGGTGATGGCTGAAAAGGCTGGTTACCGACACTTTATGCAAAAAGAGATTTATGAGCAGCCGAGGGCGATAATTGATACAATTAGAGGAAAATATTCTTTGGAAGAAGGGATGGTATTGTTGCCAGAGCTTCAAAATATAAGTATTGAAAACTTTAAAAGATTTAATATTGTTGCTTGCGGCACAAGCTGGCATGCAGGTCTTATTGGTAAATTTTATATTGAAAAATATGCCAAAATACCTGTGGAGGTTGATATAGCTTCAGAATATAGGTACAGAGATAATATAATTGACAAAAATACTCTTTTTATAGCAATAAGCCAGTCTGGCGAGACTGCAGATACAATTGCAGCTTTAAGAATTGCAAAAAAGAAGGGTGCATCCATATTGTCCATATGCAACGTAATAGGTTCTACTATCACAAGAGAATCAGATGCAACTTTTTATACGCATGCAGGTCCTGAAATCGGTGTAGCATCTACAAAAGCATTTACTACACAGGTTGTTGCACTTTTTATGCTTGCCATTTATTTTGGACAGAGAAAAGGGGATTTAAGCTGTGAAAAAGTAAAAGAAATGTTGTCAGAGCTTCTTAAATTGCCTGAATTAATTGAACATGTTTTAAAATTAGATGAAAAAATTGAAAATATTGCAAGGAACTTTAAAGACTTTTCAAGCTTTTTGTATCTGGGCAGGAATGTCAACTACCCTGTAGCCCTTGAAGGTGCTCTCAAATTAAAGGAAATTAGCTATATTCACGCAGAGGGTTATCCTGCAGGGGAGATGAAACATGGCCCGATTGCACTCATTGACAAAAATATGCCTGTTTTTGTGATTGCCACTGACTCGAAGGTATATGACAAGGTGCTTGCCAATATACAGGAAGTAAAGGCAAGAGACGGTATTGTAATTGCAACTGTTACAGAAGGTAATAATGAAGTAGAAAAGTTTACAGAATTTTGTATAAAATTGCCCGAAATATCAGAAGAATTATCTGTATTTTTAAACTCTATCGTTGTTCAGCTTCTTGCCTATCATATTGCAGCAGAGCTTGGGCTTGATGTTGACCAGCCAAGAAATCTTGCCAAAAGTGTTACTGTGGAATAAAAAAAGGCCTTTTAAAGGCCTTTTTTATAATTTAGGAAGATTTTCCATAGATTTTTTTATAGCATCTTCAGGATATTCAAAGTCTTCAAGTTTACCGTCAAGATAAGCGTCATAGCTTGCCATATCAAAAAAACCATGCCCGCTGAGGCATAAAAGTAGAGTTTTTTCTTTGCCTTCTTCTTTGCATTTCAATGCTTCTTTTACTGTGGCAGCAATTGCATGAGAAGACTCAGGAGCCGGAACAATACCTTCGGTTTGTGCAAAAAGCATTCCATATTTGAAAACCTCTGACTGTACTACACTTTCAGCGCTAATAAGTCCGTCTTTGTATAGTTTGCTTACAATTGGCGAATCTCCGTGATAGCGAAGTCCGCCAGCGTGAATAGCCGGTGGTTCAAAATCATGCCCTAAGGTAAACATTTTCATAATAGGAGTGAGTTTTGCAACGTCACCGTAGTCGTAGGCAAATTCACCTTTTGTAAGGGTAGGGCAGCTTGCAGGCTCCACAGCCACACAGTCTACATTTTTATCCCCTTTTATTTTATCTCTTACAAATGGGAAAGCAATACCACCAAAGTTTGAGCCTCCACCACAGGATGCAAAAACTTTATCTGGATATTCGTTAACTTTTTCCAATTGTTTTTTTGCTTCAAGTCCTATAACTGTCTGGTGTAAAAGGACATGATTTAAAACGCTCCCCAGAGCGTAGTTTGTGTCATTTCTGCCGGCTGCTTCCTCAACAGCCTCGCTGATTGCAATGCCGAGACTTCCGTTTGAATTTGGGTTCTTTTCAAGAATAGCGCGCCCTGAGTTGGTCATATTGGAAGGGCTCGGTATTACTTCGGCACCAAACATATGCATAAATGACTTTCTGTATGGTTTTTGGTGAAAACTTACTTTTACCATGTAAACACGGCAACTCATATCAAACATTTTACAGGCAACAGACAGTGCGCTCCCCCATTGGCCGGCACCTGTTTCAGTAGTAAGTCTGTTAATTCCTGAAATTTTATTGTAATAAGCCTGAGCAACCGCTGTGTTTGGTTTGTGGCTTCCTGCCGGGGACACACCTTCATACTTGAAATATATTTTTGCTGGTGTACCCAATGCCTCTTCGAGCCTCTTTGCTCTAATTAATGGGGTTGGTCTCCAGATTGAGAGTATATCAAGTACTTTTTCAGGAATATCTATCCACCTTTCTGAAGACATCTCCTGCTCGATTAATGCAGGCGGGAAAATTGCTTTCAGTTCGTCAAGAGTTACGGGCTTACCCGTAAAAGGGCTGATAGGTGGCTCCATCGGTGTGGGCAAGTCAGCCAGAATATTATACCACTGCGTAGGCATTTCTTTTGTGTCAAGATATATTTTGTGCATCTCATCCTCCTAAAATGATTAAAAAATATTTAACATATTCTGTGTATAAATCAATAAAATAATAGCCTTACCTTTGTTTATGCGTAAATCTGCAGATTGCCAATTTTTGAAATGGCAGTTTTGAATATGTCAAATCGTTTGAAATCTTCTTCTTCAAGCTTTTGCCATTTGAGAGATATTCCTGGGAGGTTAATTTGATTAATAAAATCTGATATATCTTTGGCTGTTTTTATTGTGCCATCTATTTTACCTTCGTTTTGTGTGAGAAATATTATTACATCTTTGAGCTCAGAAAAATGTGCTTTTATAAAAAAATGATTTGATTTTGCGCCCTTTTTATAAATAATTTCACCATCTTTTATGCCATACCTTTCAGAAGTAAATATGTAAAAAAAAGCCTGGTTTAATATGGTTGAGACCTGAAGTCTTGTAATTGCATCAATACCCTGAGAATCACTGGACTTAAAAAATAATCCTTTGAGATCGTCTTTTATGTCTTCATTTTTCAGCAATTTTGATTCAAATTCAATTCCAAAATTTTTGATTAATTTCTTTATCTCCTTATCCGTCAAATCTTTTAAATCAGTTAAATCTGACCTTGAGAGAATATTTTTTATGAGATTTTTATCAAAATTTACCAGAAATTTTTTGAGCAGATTAATACTATCAGTTTCATTTTTTTCAAGTTTTATTTCGAGAAAGGGCTCTGTGGAAAAAACTATTCCTGTATATTTTGATAGTGTGGGTTGAGTCTTGAAAACGGCGTTTAGCAATTTTCCTTTAATATTTATCAGATATAATTCATTTGATATTGCTTTTAGGATATTTATACTGACTCTGTCGCCTACCCTTAAATTTAAATCTTTATTGCTTATGTTTATTGATAGATTGTTAATATTACTGACAGTATTCATTTTCTAATTTTTATAACCAGGTTGACTTCGGTGACCGATATACCAAGCTCCTTTGCAATTTCAACCTGTGAAATACCTTTATTGTACATTTCAATTATTTTATCTTTTAAAGATTTTTCGTTTTCATTAGAATGAGCAAATGAAGTATATTTATTAAGTTTTTCGTCCACAAGTACACTTAAATCTTCTAAAAGTGCCTCTTTTCTTGAAATTTCAGCGTCAAGTTTTTCGGATACCCTTTCACTTTCAATGATAAGCTCCTTGAGATTTTCAATTATAAGGGGCAATTCCTGAAGATTGTTTTTGTAAATAAAACTTTTTAAAGTATTTATTTTTGAAATCAGATAAAAAGATATCAGGAAATTGATTCCTATAAGCAAGAATGTAAGTATTAGAAATAGTGAAAGGTTCATCTAACTTTTGGAACCCTTGATTATCTCTCTTTCTTTTTCAAATATAAATCTTATTATTTCTTCTCTCAAATCTTTGTCTATATTTTCATAATTTGCGCCGTATATAAAGCCTTTTGACGTTTTGATTATACTGACAATTTTGCAAAGTACCGAAATTCTGATTCTGTGGTATGATTCGGCTATATCACTCTCGACATAAATGAGGTCTTCCTCTTCAAATATCTCTTTTGAAAAAAAACTTAAACCCCCACCGCTTATGTCAATCGCATTTACAGTAGTAAGTTCAGCTATGATTTCATTGTTTTTCAGTAGTTCCAGAATATTGTCAATTTTGTTGTTCATTTCAAGCAAAAACTTTAAAATAAGTTGATTGTTTAATGGCTCACTTGGGATAATACTTTTAACTTTTTTGGCCAGAGAACTTTTTGACTCAGATACATTATTTTCAATGAGGGTGATATATTTTCTTTTTTCACCTTTTTCTACTTTTTTGATTTTGAAAATCCCTTTGTAATCTATGCGGTTAAATTCACGTTCAGAGTCAGCATCTAACTTTCTCAAATCTCTCAAGATGATCATGTCATTTCCTACTTCTACGCTGCCAGCTTCAAATACGTTTGTTTGATTATTATTAGAAAATGTTATCCAGATTTTTGAGTATTCTCCATCAATATCTTTCGTTTTGATATTGACAACAATTTCCTGCTCCCCTTTTTTCAATATGTTTCCGTAATATGTCCTGATATCATTATCATAGAGTGCTCTTAATTTTGCAACAATCATTTTCCTATCCTTTGAAATCTATTATTTTACCCTGTTCTTCTTCAATAAATTTCTTTCTTTTAAAAGTTTTTTCTTTATTTCTATTCTTCTTTTTTTGTTTGAATTCTCTTTCTTTTTCCTTTTCACCAATAAGTTTGGACTGTGTGTTTTCTGCTTTAAGCACAATTTCTTTTTCTTTTTGTAATTTTGTTCCTACTTCGCCGGACAATACCTGCTGCTTATTAAATACGTTTTTATCCATGACATCCTGTACCTTTTCAACAAGGCTTATTTTACCAATAATATGCTGAATGTCGTTTGGACCTACCCCATTACTACTCCTTTATGTAAACAATTCCACCGCCAAAATTATGCATTTTAAAACTGTCAGTAATTTTGTTTAAAGTTTCAGAGTGACCTAAAAACAGAAAACCATCTTTAGCAAGGGTTTTATAAAACATATCAATAACTTTTTGTTTTGCGGGTATATCAAAATAAATAAGCACATTTCTGCAAAATATGGCATCTGCCATTCCAACCCTTGAGGACGCCATCCTGTCAATAAGATTTGCCTTATAAAATGTTACCATATTTTTTATCTCAGGAGACAGTTTGTAGATAAAACCATCTTTTTCAAAATATTTGTTTATTATAGTCGGTGGGACACCTCTGAAAGAAACTGTGCGATATTCCCCCTTTTGTGCTGTTTCAAGCACTTCCGTGTTTATATCTGAGGCAAAAATATCTACCCTTGCTTTTGAAAGTATACCTGATTCTTTTAGCAAGATTGCTATGGAATATGGCTCTTCACCTGTTGAACAGGCCGCAGACCAGATTTTTATGTTTCTTTTCCCTTTTGAAATCATTTCAGGGATAACTTTATTTACAAGATAGTCCATTTGAGGTCTTTCTCTGAGAAAATAAGTCTCGTTGATTGTCACAAGGTTAAGCAGGGTAATCATTTCCTGCATCTTTTTTACATCGTATTTTAGGTAATATATATAATCTTTGAAGGAATTAAAGTTTAATTCCTGTATCCTTCTTGAAAGACGATTTTCCAGTAGATATTTTTTGGTAGCACTGAAAGTAATGCCTGAATGTTTGTAGATGATGTCTGCAAGTTCTGCAAATTCATCATCTTTCAGTTTTATTGTCCCGGCATTTATCATATATCACCAACCAGACTTATTAGCTTTTCCTTTACATATCTGTTTGATTCTTTATCAAGTGCTGACTTAAAAATATCCCTGACAGATTCAATTGGCTCGCCTTCGAGAATCTCAGTTGCTTTGAATCTCACAACCCAGCTTTTATCCTTTAATATCAACTCTTTTGAAGATGTGACAGCCATTTTTTTATTAATCATAAAAAGTGAATTTAATGCCTCTTTTCTCAAATCTTCATTCTCTTCATCAAGGGCCTGATATAGAAAATCACTTACATCGATACCTATATTTCCAAGTGCTTCTATAATGGCGGCCTTGATTCTGGTAGATGAGCCAGGATAAATATGCATCAATTTGTCTGCACAATTTATGTCTTTGCAAATACTACCGAGGGCTTTTATTGCAAAAAAAGACACCATTTCATCTTTGTCCTGGCAAAATTCCATTATTTTATCAATTTTGCCTACTGCATTTATTCGTGATAGTGAGGCGGCTGCAGCTTCACGCACTACTTCAGAATTATCTTTAAGAAGAGCAATAAGCAAGTCTGCGACATCGGGTTTGTTGAAAAGGGAAAGCGATTTGACCATTACAGCCCTGACACTTTCGTTAGATTCTTTTGAAATGGAATTTTTGAGAAATTGGTATGATTTGTCATCATTTATAAGGGAAAGTGCCTTTGCAGCTATTTTCCTTATACGCTCATCTTTGCTTTCAAGTAAATCTTTTAGTTTATCAGAATCGCTTTCATCACTCAAAAGTGAGATTGATGCGGCAGCTGCTTCGGCAACATCGATAAACTCACTTTTCAGAAAATCGTATATTTTTTCTTTCAAAGAATAAATCCCAAGCCATCCTGCCACAAGTATTGCAGCCTTTTGTACATTGGCAACTTCAAAGTTCATAAATTGAGGAATTAGCTCCTCAATATCATATTCGTGTACTTTTCCAAGAGTGATAATGGCGTATTCCAGAAGTACAGGGTCTTCTGACTTGAGGGCGTCGAATAACTTTTCTTTATATTCTTCACAATAGTTTTGAGAGATAAAATCAGAAACCTCATCTGCAATTTCCGGATCAAAAAAGGCTTCAATCAGCTCATCAGCGGTGTATGATGAGTAATCTTTTTGAATTGTAAATTGCGGCAAAAGGTTTGTTATTTCCAAAACCTGAATAACGCTTTCTTTTAGATTTAAAAGTATCAGGGGTACATTGTCCTTGCTTAAAGTTTTTTTGAAAGCAATAAGCTGCGCAATATTTTTACTCTGTATGTAAAAACAATTTTTAAGGTCAAGAAAAACCTTTTTAACAGGCTTTGTCTCATTATAAATTTTTATCAATGATTCGAAGTCATTAGTATCAGGTTCCTGGACCATAAATATTTTTAGATGGTCAGATACCTTTTTATATGAGATATTCATAACTTACCCCAGTGCAGCTGACTCACTGTCATGAATTTTAAATACTTTATCAAGTCCGGTAAATGCAAACATATCTCTGATATCCTTAGACATTTCACATAAAGCAAGCTCTTTTTTATCCCTTCTGCTTTGCTTAAGAAGGTCAATAATTTCTCTAAGACCGGAGCTGTTCATATATACAACACCCTTAAATGACAATGCAGCAAAATTTTTGGTTTTGAATATTTCAAGGACTTTGTTTTTAAGCTCAAGCCCTGTTTGAGCGTTGATTTCCCCCTTGAGATAAACTACGGTTTTGCCGTTCTTTTCTTGAATATCAATCATCTAATCCTCCTTTTTTATAACAAAAATAGTAATATCGTCATCAAAAGGCCTACCTTCGGTGAACTCTTTCAAATCCTTCATTATATTATCAATTATATCACAACATTTGAAATTTTGAAACATTATTATTTTTGAAATGAGCCTATCATACCCGTAAAGCTCGCCGGATTTATTCATAGCTTCCACAAGGCCGTCGGTGTACATGAAAAGTATATCCCCTTTGTCAATTTCAATGTTTCCTTCTTCATATTCCACATCTTCAAAAGTACCCAAAAATAGTCCTGATGCGGTAAGCTTTTTGACTGTCATTTCGCTTTTGTCAAAAAATAAAAGAGGATTATGCCCTGCACTTGCGAAGTTGCACTTTGAGTCATTCGAGTTCATCACAAGATAAAACATTGTGACGAAATCTGTAGTATAAATATTGTCACATAGTATTTCATTTACCATAGCCAGAGCCTCGGAGGAAGAAATTACATCGTATGTGTATGACCTCATTATAGCCCTCGTGATTGCCATTATTACCGCTGCCGGTATTCCGTGTCCCGATACATCTGCCACAGTAAAACCATAATACCCGTTACTCATTTTTATACAGTCGTAATAATCACCACCAGCCTGTTCAGCAGGAGTATAAAAAGCGCCAAAATCAAATCCTTCAATTTCAGGCAATTTGTCAGGTAACAGGCTGCTTTGAATTTCACCTACCTGTCTTAGCTCATCATCTATTACTTTTTGAGCTTCTTGCAATTTGGCATTCATTTTAAGTAAATCCTCATTTAAAAGCTTCATTTGATGCTGCTTTTCTTTCAAGTCATTTTGTTGCTTTTTTATCTCATCAAGCAGATAAACCTCTTTGGTGGTGTCCCTTACACTTTCAACTACATAATCTTCAAATAGGTTAAAGCTGAGGGTAAGGTTTTTGTCACTGATTTTTCTGGATGATTTGAGCAGTTTTTTATCTTTAAACGGGCACTCACTGCACTGATTTTCATAACCGTAAATTTTATAACATTTGTCAATATTTTTTTCTTTGTAGTTTGTAAGCGTTTTTACTTTGTAATTACTTGTGATGATATTCAGGTTGCTGTCTATGACCATTATCCCTTCTTCCGTACTGTTAAGTATTTTTTCCAAAAAAGTTCTTTTATTTTCCGTTTCTCGTTTTTGAAGATTCAACATTACATTTTTTGCTTTCAACTCTTTTAAATGATGATTTAATTTGTCTATCATTTTTTTGCTGTCTGTGATGTCTGTCAAGACTTCTACAAAATTGCCTGATGAAGTTTTGTTAAAACTTGCCGAATAAATTTTCCTGAATCCTCTGTGGGTTAATACGTCATGGGTAATAAGGGTAGGGATTTTATTTTCAATCATCATTTGTAACTGACAACCTTTGCAGGGTTCACTGTGTCCAAAAAGAGCGGAGTAACATTTTTTGTTGATTAACTTTTCAGGCGATTTGCCGGTCAGGCCTTTAGCTGAGTAGTTTACATATTGAATCTTGTAATCCTTATCAACTTCTATGACTATATTTTCTATAAAATTTAAAATTTCTCTGCAGCTATCCATAAACCTACCTTAAGTTGAAATATATTATTATCGAAACTGCTATTATAATAACAGAAACAATGGCTAATTTTACTGAAATCCCGTAAGTATTTTTTATCTGGGCATTCTTGTAATCTTCAATCAATTTATGGGTATTTTTTATTTCTTCTATATTTTCAAACAAATCCTCTTTATATTTCAAAACATCCTCTTCGGCTTCATATTCTGCCAATGCGCCCAGGTAAAGGATGCAATTTTTGAGAGTATCAAAAAGCGTTTCTTTTATTTGAGAAATTTCAGGAGGAAGCTGCAGTGAAGATATTTTTATAAGCTCAGGTAGCAATGAGTATTGTAATTTTTTGATTTTATCTCTGTCTTCCACTAAAATGTTGTTGATGTCAGTTATATTTTCAAGACTTTTTAGTATATGTTCAATCTTTTTCAAGGTTTTCGCCGAATAGACCGGGATATGCTCCAATTTTGCATAAACGTTTTTTATTTCACTTTTGTGAGATTCAAGGTAATTTTTCATTAGAATAAAACCGCTTGGGATCTTCACCTTTTTTCTCTTGATTTTTGTATCTTTTTTTTCAGATTTTGCCTTGATGATTTCAACTGTTTCTATGATTTCAGAAGGGGTGAAAATAAAATGATTTTTTCCATCCAAAATATCAAGTTCATCTTCATTGACACCACCGTTTGTAAAAAAGAAAAGCTTCGTGAGGTTTTCTTCATTCATTATTCTTAAAACTTCAATCGGTACTTCTTTCGAGATGTCGGAACCGGAGTTGGTAATCTCTATCCAGACAAGTGCCTTGTCAGATTCACTTCTTTTTGAAATCCAGAGCTCTATCCTCCTTTTTTCCGGCAGTTCTTTTATGTTTTTATGAAAAATAAAATTGAAGTCATCCATTATTGATGCTGCATATTCATAAAAATCCGAAATAGGGATATTGTAAAATTTTTCAAAATTTAAAGTTTCACTTGAGCTCATAAATTTCTACCCGTCTGTTTTCAGGATTACCTTCAAAACCGTTGTCTTTTTTGGGATAAAATTCCCCGAAACCGACAATTTTCAAATTCTCCTCATTCAAGGATTTGGCTTTTATAAGGTAATTTTTTACCTCTTTTGCCCTCAAGATGGAAAGTTCATAATTTGTTCTGTACATATTGTTTGGCCTGACAGGGAGGCTGTCAGCGTTACCGTAAAGAAAGTAAGTTTTATTGTCATTGAAATTAATATTGTCCAAATTTGAATAGTTTCCTGTGTATTTTCCTGTTTCAAATTTTACTTCTGCCACATATTCAAGTTTCTTACCATCAATCAGGTTTTTGAAATTATTATAGTCATAGTAGGGGGCAGCCTTGTTGTCATATTTTAGTAAGTCTGAGTTGTTTTTGTTGTTTTCATCCTTAAGACTCACGGATGTATCTTTTAATTTCATATTGAGATTGTCTTGATAGTTTGAATCATTTTCCAATTTATTTAAATTTATCTTGTTTATTTCAAGAATTTTCCATCCATTGAGTGCAAGATTCTCTTTTGCATCCTCTTCAGAAAGAGCCCATATGTGAAAAGTTGTTTTTACCCCTTTGGGTGCTTTTTCCGCCAAAATTTCAAATATCTCTTTCTTATCCGCAAAACTACCTCCACCAAATGTAATAATAAGAATTAAAATTTGCAGTATAATTTTTAGGCAAAAGCTCTTTAACGTTGTATTTATCAAGGTTAAATTCCTCTGCAGCCTTTTTTATATTATTATCGGCGTAAACCTTAACTACTTTAAGGTTTAGTATTACATCTTTTCCGCCGTTAAAAGACAGATAGGTGACCGGGTCTTTTATGGAGGCGGTTAAAAACCTTCTGTCTTTTGTGGCAACTTCATACACATAAGTATATGAATAAACACTACTTGTTAAAATTGCCAAAATCAAAAAGCTAAGCGTTAGCTTTTTGAACAAGGCTGTTAATTTTAGCAACCATTTCATCCAAATTTATCGGCTTTGTCAAAAAGGCATCGATTCCGGAAATCTTTGCCTTTTGAATATTGCTTGTTTCACCTCTTGAGGAAACAGCGATTATCGGTTTTTCAAAGCCTTTTTCCCTTATAATCTTGGCAAACTCAAAACCGTCCATTTCAGGCATTACAATGTCTGTAATTATAAGATCAAGATCAACTTTAGTTGCAGCATGAATTGCGTCATTTGGGTTTGATACTTCAATTGTTTCAATCCAGCCTGTTGATGATAGCAGCCTCTTCATAATCTTTCTATCTGTTGCAGAATCATCTACAATTAGCGCTTTTACATTATTGCTGTTTTTTGTAGCAATATTTTTGATTTTTTTCTTTTTTGTCCTTCTTGGCATTTTTGTAGCAATTTCCATTATACCTGAAACATCAACAATAAGCCTTACTTTCCCATCACCCATTATGGTAGCGCCTGCAATACCCACATTTCCACCAAGGTATTCCCCAAGTGATTTGATTACTATCTCTTCCTGACCTACCAATCTGTCCACAATAAGCCCGATTCGCTTTTCTGCCAGGGCAACCACCACCACATACATATCTTGGGAAAATGAGCCTTCAAGCTGGAATACTTCGTCCAGCCTTATTAATGATAGTACGGAATCACGAAGTTTTAAAACTTCTCTTCCTTCAAAATTGTGTATTTCATCTTCGTTTATTTTGACTGTTTCTATTACCGAGACAAGTGGAATTGCAAAGACCTCTCCTGATACCTCTACGAGAAGTGCCTGAATAATGGCAAGAGTAAGGGGCAATTTCAATTTAAATGTAGAGCCTTGATTTATTTCAGATTCAATTGTGATGATACCGTTTAGCTTTTCAATATTTGTTTTTACTACGTCCATCCCTACACCACGGCCTGAAACACCCGTGACCTTTTCTGCCGTAGAAAATCCCGGTCTGAAAATTAACCCCAAAACTTCTTCTTTATTGAGGTTTTTTGCTTCGTCAGGCGTAATAATTTCCTTTTCGAGGGCCTTTTTCTTGATTTTTTCCGGGTCTATCCCTTTACCGTCATCTTTTATTTCTATTACTATGTGGTTGCCTTCATGATAGGCGTTAAGCCACACAGTACCTTTTTTTGGTTTCCCTTTTTTTACCCTTTCTTCAGGAGATTCAACACCGTGATCGACCGCATTTCTAATCATATGAATCAGCGGATCTCCAATCTCCTCAACTACAGACTTATCAAGCTCTGTATCTTCCCCTGAAATAATAAGATCTATTTCCTTGTTTAAATCTCTGCAAAGATCTCTTACCATTCTTGGAAATTTATTAAATACCTTACCTATAGGTACCATTCTTGTTTTCATTACAGCAAGCTGCAGCTCTGTGGTAATCAGTCCTATTTGTGATGTTGTCTCAGAAAGCTGCTCCGTTAAAAATTCCCCTTCAAACTTTTTCTCAAGTTCAACGGCAAGCTGCGTTATCCTGTTTCTGCTGAGTACAAGCTCCCCTACAAGGTTCATTAATGAGTCAAGTCTTGATACATCAACCCTTATTGTCTGCTCAATTGCTTTTGTAACTTTTTTAATCTGCGAAGGTTTGTTTTTGTCTGTTGTTTTTTTGGAAACAGGCTCACTTTTTGGCTGGGATGCAGTTACCAATTTCCCCTCATTTGCCAATTTCAGCTTTTTTACAGTCTCATCTATTGCTACATTGTCAGTGCCGTTTTTTATATCTTCCATTAATTGTTTTACAACATCGACAAACTCAAGGAGAATATCCATTATCTCCCTTGTTACGACCATCTCACCTTTTCTCAATTTGTTCAGTATCTCTTCAGCATGGTGAGTTACTGTGGACATTTTGTCAAATCCAAGAAAAGATGAAGAGCCTTTTATAGTATGAGCGCATCTGAAGATTCCATTTAAAAGCTCAAGATCGTTTTTTCTATGCTCAAGTTCGACAAGATCCTGGTCAAGTTTCTCTATCAATTCTTCCGATTCCACGATAAAATCGTTTACTAAATCCTGCATATCATCAAAGCTCATGCTGCCCCCCTTTAACTGCCAAACTCTTTGAGCAGTGCATCAACGATATCCTGATTGCTTAAAATGTCATCTACATTTCCTGCTCTGTTTAAAGTATCTATATCAATTTTGTTGTCTTTTAAGCCAAGTTTTATAACCAATTCACCTACTTTTCTTTCGAGAACTTTAATAATTCTTATCAATTTATCAATTTTTTGTTTGGATATATCCTGAAATTCAAGCGTGGCGATCATATCAAATGAAACATCCTGACCTTCTATTGTTTTGTCAAGTATTCTGTCAATTACCCCCAATGCATGTTCGTGATTCCCTTCTTGAGCATAACTCTTAAGAAGTTTTATATTTTCTTTTATTTCATCAATGATAAAGTTGATACTATCTGTTAAATTCAAAATATTTTCAGATGCTTTTTTTGTATCATTTATTACTTCATTTAAAACCTTTTCAAACATAGGCAGATCATCGAATGAATCTTCTACTGAATTACTTACTGTGGATAACTTTTTCATTGCATCTGCAAAGTATTGTGCAATTTCAAAAAGCTCACTTTCAGGATTAACAGCTATGTTTGCAACATCATATTCGCCGCTGTTTATCTTTTTTGCAATTTCTATAAGTTCACTGATATCTTTTAATTCATCAGCCATATTTAAAGTCCCAATAGTTTAAAAACTTTCTCCTGCAGGATATCAGGTGTAAAAGGTTTTACTACGTAATTATTTACTCCGCTTCTCAGTGCAGTAAGAATGTCTTCTTTGGCTGCTTCTGTTGTAACCATAAGGATTGGTGTCTCTTTATATTTATCTTTTGCTCTAAGTGTTTTTACAAATGTAAGACCGTCCATCTCCGGCATATTCCAGTCAGTTATTATTAAATCTACATTATTTTGCGCGATTACTTCCAGAGCCTCAATTCCGTTTCCTGCCTCAAGAATATTGGAAAAACCAATCTTTATAAGTGTGTTCTTTATGATTCGCCTCATTGTTGAAGAATCATCTACCGTTATGATTACATGATCGTACGCCATTACTTCCTCCTTGGGTGGTCTAACCTAATATAATTATACTTAAAAAAAACTAATTTTTAAATACAAATTTTGTCTGTTTCATTGATTTATGAGTCTCTGAGTTTTTTTAGTCTCTCTTCCCTGCTTATGATTTCTTTAATCCTTATTCCAAAAAAACCATCCACAATCACAACTTCCCCTCTTGCTATCGGTTTGTTATTTATTAAAAGCTCTACCGGTTCGTCTGCATAGTTGTCAAGCTCGACAATGTTGCCAGGTCCAATATTAACAATATCTTTTAAAAACATCTTTGTTGAGCCAATCCTGACACTGACAGGGATTTCAACATCAAGGAGCATTTCAATATTTCCATCGTAATTTTGTCCGGAATTTTTTGAAGATTTAAAATCTACCGCTTCAAAATCGGGTTCGTCATCTTCAAAATCAAAATCATTGTTTTCCACATTTTCCTCGTCTTTGCCCAGAAGCTTTTCTATCGTTTTTGATATGACAAGGGTAAAGCTTTCATTGTTGTTATTGTAGGTAATATTGTAATCCTGAGTGATAAGTTCAGCTATCTGGAGATTGATTGTATCTTCAATCTTTTCAACCTTTACAACTTCGAGAGAAAGTTTTACTCCAAATTTTTCCTGAAAAGGTACGTTTACCGATGAAACTGCCTGTGAAGAAAGCTCTTTTACGGCGTCAGTAATTTCAGGGTCAAGTTCTTCCACACCGTTTCCTTCCCCCATAAGCATAATATCAGCAAAGGCAGTAATAAGTTTTATATCAAAAATAAGAAGCCCTGTTATGCTGTTTTGGGCATCATTGAAATAGATGCCAGCTTTCCCTTTATTCTCTTTGGCAATGTCATCTATATCAGATTCGAATGTGTTATTTAGCTCGTAGATAAGAGGCTTGCCAATAATAGTGCCCACGCTGTTTGAAAAAGCCTCTCCAAACATGTCAAAAAAAGTGTGAAGTTTATTATTTCTGTTTAGTTGTAATTGTTTTTTCACTATTTGACTCCGCTATAACCTTTTTTATTTTTATCCCTTTTTTTACGCCTACGACTCCCGGCTCACCAAGAAAACTTTCAAGGTTGTTTACGTTGAGTTTTATATCAGCGGTTGCTTTTCTATCCAGAACAACCACATCACCTGCCGTCAAATCAAGTATTTCCTGCACAAGAAGTAATGTTTTGCCAAGCTCTGCAAAAATGGGGACTTTGATTTCTTCAAGAAGCTCAATAATTTTACTTTCGTACTGCCCTCCCTTCATTTTTTTGGCGCCAATCAACCAATCCTGGGAATTAATTTTGCCCAATATAGGCTCAAGCGTTATTGCAGGAAGGCAAAGGTTTATCATTCCTGAAACTTCGCCAAATTTCACCTCAAAAACCACAAGCACAACTACTTCATTTTGGGCAACTATCTGCACTACCTGTGGACTGTTTTCACTTATCTCCCTTTTGAATTTAATGTTTGGAATTATCTGTTTCCAGATATCCTCCAACTCGTTTAAAATGAGGGTTATGACGCTTTGAATAATATTTTGCTCCAAAGACGTCATTTCTCTTATTTTATAAAGAGGTTGACCTGGCCCGCCCAGTAGTTTGTCTACAATTGGAAAGACTATGGAAGGGTTTATTTCAAGTACGGCGTTTCCTTCAAGTGGAATCATACTTATTACGTTAAAACTTGTAGGGTCAGGCAACGACATTAGAAATTCACCGTATGTCATCTGATCAACACTGACAAGATTTATATCTGTAATTGTTCTTAAATAGTTTGAGAAGACAGAAGAAAAATTTCTTGCAAATTTGTCATGTAAGTTTCTGATAGAACGAAGTTGTTCCTTTGATACCCTGTCTGGCCGTCTAAAATCATAGACAGATACCTTTTTGGGAACATAAGTTAATGTGTCATCCTGTTTTTCTTCGATACCGTCTTCTGCTACGGTAGAGAGCAGGGCATCAATTTCTTCCTGGCTTAGAATATCTGCCACATAAGCTCCTTATAATTATTTACAATAGCTGACAATAGTGTCTGCTATCGATTCAAGAGGCACAACTACATCAGCTATATTTGCTTCTACTACAGAACGGGGCATACCGTAAACTACACATGTTTCCTGGTTTTGGGCTATAACAGCACCACCCATACTTTTAAGTTTTGTTAGCCCCTTTAATCCATCGCTCCCCATACCTGTCATAATGACTCCAAGAGCATCTCTGCCAAAGTTATCTGCTACAGAATCTACCATCACATCCACACTCGGGATGTGAAGCATGTTCTGCGGTTCACTGGTCACCTCTGTATAATAATTCGACCCGATTTTCTTAATCTTTAGATGAAATCCACCTTTGGCAATATAAACAACGTTTGGCTCAAGCTTCTCTTTACCCTGAGCTTCTACAACAGTAAGCTGGCTTAATGTATTTAATCTGCTGGCAAGGGAATTTGTAAAATTAGGCGGCATATGCTGCACAACAAGTATCGGTCTGTTTAAGGTGGCTGGCAAAAGTGGAATAACCTTTTGCAGTGACTGGGGACCTCCGGTAGAGGTTCCTATTGCGACAATTTTTTTGTTGCCTGACGTAATTTTTGGTAAAGTTGCGCTCTGGGCTGTAGTTGTTACTTTTGGTTGAATACCTGAAATTGCTCTTCTTACAGGCTTTTTTGCTGCAAAATACCGGATTTTTTCTATAAGCTGCTCTTCAATCTTCATTACTCCGAAACTTGCAAA
The DNA here is from genome assembly GCF_055117995.1 of Deferrivibrio sp. Taxonomy (NCBI): domain Bacteria; kingdom Pseudomonadati; phylum Deferribacterota; class Deferribacteres; order Deferribacterales; family Deferrivibrionaceae; genus Deferrivibrio; species Deferrivibrio sp. Next base: position 30,973 of record NZ_JBSQOT010000011.1, read on the forward strand.
TGATTTATCTTTTGTCAGAAAGTCTACCGCTCCAAGCTCCAGGGCTTTTAAAGTTGCTTCTGCACCTTCACTTGTCAAGGAACTTACCATAATTACCGGGGTAGGATTTTTTGCCATTATATGTTTTAATGCTTCGAGGCCGTCCATTAATGGCATTTCGATATCAAGCGTTATAACATCAGGTCTTAACTTTTCGGCAAGCTCGACAGCTTCTTTGCCGTTTCTTCCAAAACCGACAATTTGTATATCAGAAGCCTTTTGCAGCATATTTTCTATGGCTTTTCGCATAAATGCAGAATCATCAACTACCAAAAGCTTTATTGCCATCTATTGCCCCCTTGAGTCTTTTTTTCAGCTTTACAACCGCTGCTGAATGTATTTGGGAAGTTCTCGATTCAGAAATACCGAGAACCTCACCTATTTCTTTCATTGTAAGCTCTTCATAATAGTAAAGTGTAATAACAGCCTTTTCTTTTTCTTTCAAGTTATCAATCTCTCTGGTCAGTAAATTAATGATTTCTTCTTTTTCAAGCGCCTCTTCAGGACTTAAAAATTCCCCTCTGATAAAATCTATCAAATCCGTATCATTTTCATCGCCAACTGAGTTATTCAGGCTGCTTACCTGAGCATTTTCAAGGACATTTAAAAGGTCAAATACTTCATTTAACTCAGTACCTGTAAACTCGGCGATTTCTTCCGGATTTGGTTTTCTGCCAAGTTTGGATGAAAGCTCCGCTATTTTATTTTCAAGGGATTTGACTTTCGCTCTCAGGCTTCGAGGCAAAACATCAAGTTGTCTTAATGTATCAAGTATTGCTCCTTTAATCCTTCTTTCAGCAAAAACTTTAAAGTCCACGTTTCTCGACTTGTCAAATCGCTTAAAGCTTTCCACAAGTCCGAGACACGCAGCAGAATATAGTTCATCGGTATCCACAGAAGAAGGGAGTGTCTGTGAAATTCGTATTACCCAGCTTTTTATCTTAGGGATAAACTCTTCTGCAAGAGAGTTTTGTTCATCAAGTGTAATTTGCATGTATTTGTCATAGCCTGTCACAGAAGCTTCCTGTATGTATTGAAAATATCCTCAATATAACCAAAAACAATTTTTGACACAATGTAAACCAATACAAAAAGAACAAAGTCTTTCAAAATAAATTCAATATTTACTTCAAAATACACAATGTATTTGTACAAAAATGAAATTATGAACGTTACAGAGGCCACCAGAAATGCAAAATGTTTGTATAAACCTGTCATGATACAAGCCTCCTTAAAATATCTTTTATGCTAACGCCGCTTTTTTGTATATCGATATCAATTCCATCTATCTTCTTGATAATTGCGGCCAAATCTTTCATATAACCTGATAATGGGTTTAAGGCAGCAAGCGGTGTCTGCTTTTTTACAGATTTTATGATGTTTGTGTCCTCTCGAATGTATCCCAAAAAGTTTGTTTTGATTTTTAAAAATTTATCGATAATTTTCTGTAAATTTAAAAAAAGGTTAAATGCAGCCTTTTCATCATTTATCCGGTTGATTACAATATTGGCTTCATCAAGTCCATACTGATTGTTGGCTACCTTGATGAGAGCATAGGCATCAGTTATCGCTGTAGGCTCTGCCTGTGTCAGTATAATGTTAATATCCGATATGGAAACAAATTTCATTACATTTTCAGAAATACCTGCCCCAGCATCAAATATTATATACTCGTAAATATCATCGATATATACAAAAATATCTATCAGTTTGTTGAAATCCTCCTCATTCATTGAGGCAAGTTTTGAGAAACCACTTGAAGCAGGGATAATATCAAATCCGTAAGCAGTATTTACTATCAACTGGTCAGGATTGAGATTTTTTTCAAAATAGTCGATTATGCTTATTTTAGGAGTAATGTTTAAAAGTATATCCACGTTTGCAAGCCCCAAGTCAGCATCAAACAACAGGACTTTTTTTCCGTTTTTGGCAAGCAGGCAGGCAAAATTTACGGAAAAGTTTGTCTTTCCAACACCACCCTTGCCACTTGAAACGGTTATGTATTTAGCCTTCTTTTTCTTTTCCCAGGCTATTTTTCTTAAATTTTGTGCCTGATCTGCCATTAATTTCTCCACAATGTTGGTATTTCGCTGAATATGGTTTTAGCAATCTTTTTGCCATCCGGTATTTCCATATCCTCAGGTACATTCTGGCCATTTGTCATAAGGAGTATCGGCACTTTTTTCAGGATAGGAAGACTTGCTATGCTGCCAAAGTATTTTGTTTCGTCAAGTTTGGTAAAAATAAGGTAGTCAGGGTTCAATTTTGAGTATCTGTTGAAGGTATCGCCCAATTCGCTGTGGTTTGAGCTCATAGAAAGCACAAGTGCAACGCTAATTAATGGGTTAATGCTTATAAAATTTTTCAACTCATCAATCTGGGCAGTGTCATATTGGCTTCTGCCCATAGTATCAAGTATAATGTATTCATAATCTTCAAAACCAAGTATGATTTCATTCAGCTCTGTGGGGCTGCTTGCTATTCTTAAAGGTACATCTATTATTTCAGCGTAATTTTTCAACTGTTCAACAGCGCCGATTCTGAATGTGTCAATAGAAATGAGTGCTACGGTCTTCTGCAATTTTAGGGCCAGGTTTGCTGCAATTTTCGCGATTGTGGTTGTCTTTCCTACCCCTGTGGGGCCGACAAGGGCGAGTACTTTTTTCTTAAGCATTGTAAAATAATCTTTTTCAACCGGGATAATGTCTGCAAAAAGTTGCATCGCAATATTTTTTATTTGGAGAGAGGTAGAATTTTCATCAATCCTTCCTTCAATTTTTTTTAGAAATTTATAAGCAAGCACATCATCTACTTCATTTTTTATCATAATATTATATATTTCTTTCAGAGACTTGGGTAAGTCTATCGCCATGTTTTCGGAAATCGCCGTTTTCATTTCGCTGATCTGTTTTTTTATTTCATTCATATCGTTAAGGAGCATTTCAAATTTGTTAAGCCCCAAAGAGTTTATAACCTCAGTAAGTTTGCTTATGTCAGCATTGTCTTCAATGGTTTTTTCAACAGGTTTTATGGTTTCAGATGCAGTTTTCTTTGTTTCCCTTTTGGCAGAATAATCAACAGCGGCGGTAACTTCTATCATAGGTCTTGAAAAAAGTCCGAAACTACCGTTTTTTACTATTTTTCTTGTTGAGAGTATCACTGCATCAGGACCAAGTTCTTTTTTGATGACAGCCATTGCCTCTTTCATGTCGTATACTTCATATTTTTTTATTTTCATAATTGTATCTCCACATTACCGAGGGTTTCTATTTTTACGTTATCCGATATTTCATTATGGGAAATAATATTCAAATTTGGAATAAATTTTTCAACAAATCTTCTGAAAGGCAATCTGATAGGGGGTGAAATAACAAGCACTGGCGGTAGCCCTTTCAAGTTGATTTCGTCAACCTTTTTCATTAATGCCGATAATATCTTCTGGCCAAATGAAGGGTCGATTACGATATCTTTACCGTCATCTGTTTGTTGTATGTTTTTGGCAAGAAACTGCTCAATTTGTGAGGCAAGGGTAAACACATAAAGCTTACCGTCAGCTGCGAGTAAACTTTCAGAAATTTGCCTTTTAAGCGCCACACGGACTTTTTCTGTCAGATAATCTACACTTTTTGATTGGGTGCCGTAAGATGCGAGCACCTCGAGGATTGTTTGCAAATTTCTGATAGATATTCTTTCTTTTAATAGATTTTGCAAAACGCGGTGTACCAGACCAAGGTCCAAAATATTTGGTACCAAATCTTCTACAAGCTTTGGATATTTTTCTTTAAGTTTGTCCAGCAAGTCCTGTGTTTCCTGTCTTCCCACCAGTTCATAGGCGTTTGATTTTATTACTTCTGTAAGATGGGTGGCAATTACCGTTGCAGGGTCTACGATGGTATAACCTTCAATTTCTGCCCTTTCCCTTTCAGCGGCATCAACCCATTTGGCTTCAAGACCAAATGCAGGGTCTTTTGTATCAACCCCTTCTATTGTTTTTAAATCCCCGTCAGGGTTCATAACGAGCCATCTGTCAGGCAGTACAAATCCGGTGGCGACCTTTACCCCTTTTATAAGGATAGTGTAGTTGTTGGGATCGATTTGAAGGTTATCCCTGATTCTTACCGGTGGGACTATAAACCCCATTTCAAGGGCGATTTGCCTTCTTATTGATTTTATTCTTCCAAGCAGATTTCCACCTTTGCTTTCGTCTACTAACTGAATCAGGTTAAAGCCGATTTCAAGCTCCATTGTATCCATTTCAAGCAGATCTCTTACAGCTTTTTCTTCAGGCACCTCATCAGGCTCTTCTTCAGGCTCTTCAGCCTCTTTTTCAGCAATATCTTTCAGCGAGGATTTGGAGTAGTAAGCAATTGCAAACATTATCCCGGCAAGAATAAAAAATGATAGCTTTGGAAGCCCCGGTATTAGACCGAAAAATACAAGTATAGCACCTGTGACATAAAGTATTTTTGTGGTCTTAAACATTTCTGCCAGAAGTCTTGTGCCTAAGTCTGCTTGTTCTCCAGCTCTTGTCACAACAATACCAGCTGCAGTAGAAATGATAAGTGCAGGCATCTGGCTTACAAGTCCGTCACCGACTGTTAATATTGTAAAACGTTTTGCTGCCTCACCTACTGTCATATCAAACTGCGCAACACCTATTATAAGTCCACCAATGATATTTATCGCTGTAATTAAAAGGCCTGCAACTGCATCACCCCTTACAAACTTAGAAGCACCATCCATTGCTCCGTAAAAATCAGCCCTTTTTTGTATATCTTCCCTGAGTTTTTTTGCCTGCATTTCATCAATTATACCTGCATTAAGATCAGCATCGATACTCATTTGTTTACCAGGCATTGCATCAAGAGTAAATCTTGCCGCAACTTCAGCTACTCTGCCCGAACCTTTTGTGATAACCACAAAGTTTATAATTACAAGTATCAAAAATATGATCATACCTATGACAAAATTACCACCTACGACAAATTGGCCAAAAGACATAATAACAGCACCTGCTGCATCTTCCCCTTCGGCACCATGAAGGAGAATTCTCCTTGTGGATGCAACGTTAAGTGAAAGTCTGAAAAGGGTGGAGATAAGCAATACCGAAGGAAAAGTTGAAAAATCAAGAGGCTCTTTTATATACAGTGATACAAGAAGGATTATAAGGGCGAGTGTTATGCTCATAGTAAGAAATATGTCAAGCAATGTGGCTGGCACAGGGATAATCATTACTATAAGGATGCCTACTACCAAAAACGGCATAAATATATCGCCACTTTTAAGTTTACTTAACACACCGGTTTCCTGAGCCATTTTACCTCAAATTAAAATTATTAATATACTTTTGTCTATTATACACTAAAAATATTAAAAAAGTTAAGCCTTTTTATTAGTTTAGTTTGATTTTAAATTTTATTACTCAATATTTGACATTTATCAATTCAAAAAAAATATTTTTATGTATATTTCCCACTAAAGAGTAAGGAGGCAGATATGACAGCAGTAATTGATACAAATATTTCAATAAAAGAATTGGTTGAAAAATACCCTGAGACACTTGATATACTTGTTGCTAACGGTTTTGAAATGTTTAAGGATGAAAATAAGTTAAATAGTGTAGGTAAAATTTTAAAGCTTGGTTCAGCCCTGAAATCAAAAGGGTTTGACGAGGAAACCTTTGTAAAACTTTTGGAAGAGAAGGTTGAACAGGAAAGAAACGTAAGCGATGTTACGATGAAAAAGAGAGTGGCAGTGGGGGATATCAAAGTAAAAGGTTTACTCCCTTGTCCCGTAAGAATACCTCTTTTAGAAGGGTTTGACAGCTTTACAGAAAAATTTAATGAAGAAAATGGTATAAATATTACCTATAAACTTGAAGCAGCTTCAGTAGGTGCAAAGTTTCTTGAAGAAGAGATTGCAAAAGTGGAATCTGAAGATGAGCTTCCGGATATCTTTGTTTCTGCGGGCTTTGAGACATTTTTCGACAAGAGAGCCATTGGCAGATTTAAGGATAACGGGGTGTTTGTAAACCCTTATTTTGGTGAAAAATTAAATGATGATTTTAATGGAGTAGATATAGAAGACCCGAAGGGTGATTATACGATAATTAGTACTGTGCCTGCAGTATTTATGGTAAATTTGCAGGAAATCGGTGATTTAAAAGTCCCTGAAAGTTGGGCAGACCTTTTAAGTGAAGAGTATTATCAAAAAGTTGCATTGCCGGTGGGTGATTTTGACCTTTTTAATGCTATCTTGATAAGTATTTACAAAGACTTTGGATTGGAAGGTGTTGAAAAATTGGGTAAGATACTGCTCAAATCTATGCATCCAGCCCAGATGGTTAAAAATGCGGGGAAAAAAGTAGCCGAAAAACCTGTTGTAACCATCATGCCTTACTTTTTTACAAAAATGGTAAGGGATGTGTCCACTATGAAAGTAGTTTGGCCAAAAGATGGAGCAATTATTTCTCCAATATTCATGCTTGTAAAAAAAGAAAGACTTGAGATACTCAAGCCTGTAGCAGATTTTATCTTCTCTAAAGAAGTGGGTGAAATCCTTTCCCATAAAGGGCTTTTCCCTTCACTTAACAGTGAAGTGAAAAATATTTTGCCTGAAAATGCAAAATTTAGATGGGTTGGTTGGGAGTATATTTATGAAAACGATATTGCCGAGCTGATAAAAATGACAAATGAAGTATTTGAAAAAAGCGCAGATGAGGTGAGATGATGAAATTTTTAACCGTTTCAGGGCCCCCATCTTCCGGGAAAACATCGGTAATTTTAAAGACAATAGATGCATTGAAAGAAAAGGGCTATAGGGCAGGGGTAGTAAAATTTGACTGTTTGTTGACTGACGATGATAAGCTTTATATGTCGAAAAACATACCTGTTAAAAAAGGTCTGTCCGGTGCATTGTGCCCTGACCATTTTTTTGTAAGTAACATTGAAGCTTGCGTTGAGTGGGGGCTGGAAAATAATCTTGAATTTTTGATAAGTGAAAGTGCAGGGCTTTGCAACAGATGTTCACCACATATTAAGGATATATTGGCTGTATGTGTAATTGATAATTTAAGTGGCGTAAATACTCCTAAAAAAATTGGTCCTATGTTAAAATCTGCAGATATAGTTATTATTACAAAGGGTGATATCGTTAGTCAGGCGGAAAGGGAAGTTTTTGCAAGCAGAGTAAAAAATGTGAATCCGAGTGCTACAATTATGCACGTAAATGGCATCACAGGGCAGGGTGCTTATGAGTTTGCAAGTCTTATAGAAGATACAAATGAAATAGAGACTTTGAAAGGTAAGAAATTAAGATTTTCGATGCCTTCTGCACTTTGTTCATATTGTCTTGGTGAGACAAGGATAGGGGAGTCCTATCAGATGGGCAATGTAAGAAAGATGGAGATGTAGTTATGAGTACGATATTAAAAGAGCCTATTTCAAAGATTATAATTGAAAAACCTTACCTGTCAGACTTTTTTGAGTCTTACGGAATAACTGTTGATAAAAACGATGAGAGAGACTTGGATACCTTTTTTAATGAGTTGAGTGAAGATTTACTTGAGGATGTAGGTACAACTCTTTCAGATTTGAAAAAGGCTTTTAATGAATATTTGTCTGCGATGGAAGAGGTGCTTGAAAATGATTTTCAGGTAGAAGAGATAACTATTATCGGAGGCTTTAATAAGTCAAATGAGCCTGAAAATTTTGAACTTACTATCAAAAAAGGTGATGTTGTTTGCATAGTAGGCCCCACAGGGTCAGGAAAAAGCAGACTTTTGGCAGATATTGAGTGGATGGCTCAGGGGGATACCCCTACTAAAAGAAAAGTATTAATAAATGGTGAAAAGCCTAAAAAAGAGTGGCGATTTTCTACTGAACACAAGCTTGTGGCTCAACTTTCTCAAAATATGAATTTTGTAATGGATTTGACTGTTGAAGAGTTTGTTACTCTTCACGCGGAAAGTAGGTTTATACAAGATGTTGATGAAAAGGTTAACAGAATTATAGAAGAGGCAAACAAACTTGCAGGTGAGCAATTTACGAAAGATACTCCGGTGACGGCACTTAGCGGTGGACAGTCAAGGTCGTTAATGATTGCGGATACTGCATTTTTGAGCAAATCGCCCATAATTTTAATTGATGAAATAGAAAATGCGGGTATTGACAGGAAGAAAGCTTTAGAGCTTTTGGTAAAAGAGGAAAAAATTGTCCTTATGGCTACTCACGACCCTATATTGGCACTGATGGGTGACAAAAGGCTGATTATTAAAAATGGCGGGGTTGCCAAGATAATTGAATCGAGTGAAGAGGAGAAGGCAATATTGCCTGAGCTTGAAGCACTTGATAACAAACTTTTGGAATTAAGAAACAGGTTGAGAAATGGTGAAGTTTTAAAATAAGATTAATAATATAGGAGGCTTAATTATGCATGAAGGATGTATGGGAAGTTTTGAAAATGGCAAGCAAGTAGTGGATAAACTTAGGATGATGGGGTTTAGTAATCAATATATGCCTATGCCGATGAAATTAAAATGCAGCTGCGGTGAAGAATTTGAAATGGAAACATTTGAGTCAAAATGTCCAAAGTGTAACATGGTATACGGTGTGACACCTTGTCATGCTTTTGACCCGTCAAATATTCAAGCAGCAGGAGTGGACTACTAAATGGCACTTTCCAAAGAAAAAAGGATTAAGAAAGATGCTAAAATTTTAAGAAAATTTGTGTATGTATATTGCAAAAAAAATCATCCAGATAGAGAAAAAAACTCTGACGGTTATTGTGGTGAATGCTTTGAAGTTTTAAACTATGCACTCAAGAGGGATGAAAAATGCCCTCTTGACCCAAAACCCAAATGTAAAGATTGTAAAATCCACTGTTACAAACCTGAAATGCGTCAAAAAATCAAGGAAATAATGAAATTTAGCGGGATTTATTTTATCAAAAGGGGCAGACTTGATTGGGTATTTCATTATTTCTTTTGATTGGTCGATTTTTTGCGAAGGGTTTTAAGGCTTAAGGGTATAAAAAGCTAATTTCCTAAAAGCTCAATCTCTTTTCCATTTACTTTTATAATATTTTCTTCGGTCAGTTTTTTTAAGAGTCTTGAAAATGTCTCAGGGGCTATCCCCAAAAGGATTGCAATATCCCCTTTGCTTGCAGGCAGTATCACCTTATTATCTTTATTTTTATCAGCCAGTACAGTTAAATATCTAAGCAGTCTGTTTCTTGCATCACTTAATGTAAGATTTTCAACCATATTCAAAAAATATTTAATCCGTTGAGCCATCATACCTATTAATTTCATGGAAATATCCGGGTGTTCTTTTATCAATTGGTAAAGTTTTTTAGAGTTAATAGCAAGTGCGACAGAATCTACTACCGCCTCTGCAGTAACGGGGTAACGGTTTCTAAGATAAAGGAGTATCTCAGCAAATAGCTCACCTGGCTTGACAAAATGAATTATTGCTTCTTTCCCTTCGTCATTAGTCTTGTAAAGTTTGATATGCCCTGTGGCTAAAAAATAGATATTTTCCCCTTCTTGGTCTTCAAAGAAAAATATCTCTTTTTTATCTTTTTTAACAAGTGTTGAAATGTTTTCAAGTAGTTTAAATGTCTCTTCGTCAGAGTTTCCCAAAAAGCAGTTTACAAACATTTTCAACGCACTTTTTTTATCCATGTCAGGAATATAGCATTTATTTACGAAAAATCAAATCACTTATTTAGCCCGGCAAAAATTATAAATACACTTTTTATCCCTTTAAACACATATCAATTCGTGCTAATATCTATATGTTAGAAAATATCTGTCTTTATTTTGGGTTATATAAGTAGCTATTTTGAATGCTTTGTATGATATGATGAGGTGATTATGCTTAAACCAAGTCTTTGCACGCAGGCGTCTGCAGGCTCAGGCAAGACATATAGGCTTGCATCTCGATATATTCACCTGCTTAAACTGATTTTTAAGGGGAATATTAAGGACAATTTCCCTGAAATTCTTAACCCCGATTCTATCGGCTCAATAGTTGCCCTTACATTCACAAATAAGGCTGCTGCTGAGATGAAAGACAGAATCATTCTTTTTTTAAAGAAACTTGCAGATATTTATCCTGACAAAGATTTTGATAAAAATAGTTTTGGTATAAAAGAAAATGAAGCAGCAAATCTACTCGTGGATATAATAAAAAATTACGGTGATTTTAATGTCACTACCCTTGATTCTTTTATGAATAAAATATTAAAAGCTTTTGCAATAGAAAAAAAGATTATGCCCGATTATGAGGTATTTTTTGAATCGGATGAAATTTTTGAGCTTGCCTTTGGAGATGTGGTTTCTAATCCCGATAACTTTATACAGCTTCTCGATTTTTTAATCAAACTTCTTGATTTGGGGCAATCCGGCGTAAATCCGGAGAAGATTATATTTGATGGGCTTAGTAAATACAAAGATATCGATATTCCTGAAAATCTGCTACTTTTTGAAAATCTATGTGAAAAGCTTGAGTTTGATAATAAAAACTTTGCTGAAATACAGTCTGAAATTGAAACTAATCTGCTTGAAAATTTTAGGTATTTTCAGGAGTTGTTTTCTGAGCATGCAGATATTTTTAATAAGACAAATATAAAAAAGTTTAAAAAATCTGACATTAATGAAATGATACAACAGCTTGGTAGATATGAAGAAATATTAACTGAAGGTTCCCTTGTCAGCCTTTATAAAGGAGGCGGTTTTCTAGATGAGGCTAAAGAGAAAGAATTTATTTCAAGACTAACTGAAAGTGTGGATTTGCTTAAGAAATATATGCTTTTGAAGAGCAGTTTTGAGACAGATGTAGTGGCACAGCAGCTGAAAAGGTTAAGGGATAAAGAGGAAGAGATTAAACATATCTCAAATATCGTAGATGGACAGAAGGTTGCAAAGGATGTGAGTGAGATTTTAAGTGAAAACGATATCTCTTATGCCTTTTTGAAATTGGGGGAGAAGATTTCTCACTACCTTATTGATGAATTTCAAGACACATCTAAAGAGCAGTTTGATGCGATTTTCCCTCTTATCGAAAATGCAGTATCTGAAGGGGGGACACTATTTATCGTAGGGGATAAAAAGCAGGCCATTTACGGCTGGAGAGGCGGAGATTATACAATATTTGACGAAGCTCTCAAGAGCGATAGTCTTAGATTAGAGGAAGAATTTACTGACACAAATTATCGCTCCGCAAAAAATATTGTAAATTTTAACAATTTTACATTTAACACTTCAAATCTTTTAAATGCAAACTTGCTGGGGATTTTTGAAGATGATTTGGGAAAGGATTTTAAAATTTTGATGATGGATGCAATAGAAGGTATTTACGGGGCTTCAGAGCAAAAGTATAAAAATGAAAATGATGGTTATCTGGAAATTATTTTGCAAAATGTGGCTGATAATGACGAGTCAGAAGATTTTCATCGAGATGAATTTGTTGATACCCTTAAAAAAGTAATTAATGATTACAAGGTGCCCCCATCAGATATAATGATTCTTTTAAGAAAAAAGGGTGATATAGACTTGGTTGTTTCCTGGATGAGGGAATATTTTGAAGAGCTTCCCTTTGTGACGGAAGATTCAATGAGAGTATCATCTAATTTTGAAATTAAAAAATTGCTCTTTATCGCAAATGTCATGACTATGCCCGAAAATCAGGATTTTGATAAAATATTCAGTGAATTAAAAGTAGATAAAGAGACGTTTGATAATATAAAAAGTGAGATTGCATTTTTATCCCCTTATGAAATTTTTTGCAAAATTATTTCTGCCGATATTCTTAATTATAATGACAATAAAGTTTATTTTGAAAGATTCTTGGAAGAGGTTTTAAAAATCTCTGATAAACATAAAACTTTGGAAGATGTATTAGAATATTTTAATAAAAAGAAGGATATTACAATAAGCCTCAACGAAAATATAGAAGCTGTTAAAATAATGACAATTCACAAGTCAAAGGGGCTTGAAAGTCACACTGTCATAATCCCTTTTTACGATTGGAAACTTTACGATAAAGGGAAGCTAAAAGATGTATATCATGCCGTAAATATTGAAGAGTTTACAGGTGAGCCTGATTACTTGCTGATAAAGCTTACTAAGACGAGGGATTTTTTAAAAGATGGTAGAGATAAGTATTTTGAAAAGTTTAAAAATGAAATCGTTGAAAATTTAAATCTTATGTATGTTGCAAACACAAGAGCGAGGGAAAATCTTTTTATTATTGGGCAGTATAAAAAGGATATTCAGGAAAATAGATACGGCAGACAAATATCGGCTTCCGATTTACTGCATATGATACTTGAAAATTCAGAATATGGTAGCAAGTCTGAGAAAACTTGTAATGAAAGATATATTGTAGGCGAAATGAAAAAATGCTCTAAAATTAAATATGAAGAAAAACCTGTAGAAGATGATAAAGTTGAGATAAATGCAAATTTTAGAGGGCACCTTAAAATATATGAAAAGGAAACATATCTTAATTTTGAAAAAAGGGAGAGACTAAAAGGTGAGCTGTTTCACTTAGGGATGTCTTTTCTTGGTAAAGCAGATTTTGAAAAAGATTTAAAATCAATAATAAATAATGCTTATTTTAGAGCAGTAAATTTAATGAGATATTCAGATGAAGATGTCAAACCATTAATGATGAAGGCGGTGTTAGACTTGAGGAAATATTTTGAAGATATAGATGCCTTTTGGAATGAAAAAGAGTTTGTGGACAGATATGGAAATATTATGCGTCTTGACCGTGTGATAAAAAAAGGGGGAGAGATTGTTGTTATTGATTACAAGACAGGGGATAAAGATTCAAACCACGAGCTTCAAATGAAAAAGTATATGAGACTATTTGATAAGTGCAGAGGTATTATTTACTATGCTGAGACAGGGGAGTTAGTAGATGTCATTTAGACTTTACAAGGTTGATTTGAGTATAAATTTTGTAAATTTTATATCTAAAAGGCTAAAGGGATTGGCGAAAAATTATGGCAAAGTTGTATTTATCTCTGCCAATAAAAGACCTATCAGATTTGTAGAAAAAAGTATTGATATTGATACTTCTTTAAAAACGGAATTTTATACAATAGAAGAGTTTGCAAGGACAGTGGTGACAAACTATTCTGATAATTTGCCTATTTTCCACACAAAAATTGAAAGGGAAATATATTTTCTCGATTTGATAAAAGGGGATGAAAATCTCAATAAAAGAATTGGGCTTGATGATGCAGGCCTTTTATCCTGGGCAAAGAGACTTTCAAGGCTATTTGATGAAATAGACAGGCAGCTTTTGGAAGATAGAATAAAAAACTTTCAATATATAGAAGCACTACCTGAGGCCGTAACTATCCTTGAAAACCTAAAAGACTTGTATGCTAAATATAGACGTGAAAATGAAAATATTACTTACGGCGGCGATATCTTCAGGCGGGCAGTAAAACTTACTTTTGATGAAAAATTTAGACAAGATTATAAAAATGCGATTTTTATATTTACCGGGTTAGTTTATCTATCTAACTCTGAGGTTGAAATAATAAAAAACATTGATGCCTTTGCTGATATAGATTTTTATGTGCAGACAGATTTAATGGATAGAGAAAAAGGGGTTGAGAGGTTTGAGACGTTTAAAGTGGTAGATAATCTTAGTAAAAGGCTTGGTAAATCAGTCAAAAACCTTGATATAGAAGAGATAAAGCCTGACTCTTATACCCCTTCAAAAATTCATTTCTTTCAGTTTACTGATACTCATAATGAAGCAAAAAAGGCTGTAACACTAATTGAAGATAAATATAAATCTTTTAAAAATAAATATGACAGCAGTAATTTGGCAGTAATCCTTCCGGATTCAAAAACCCTTTTCCCGTTGCTATCTTATTTGGAAAATATAGACAATTTGAGCCTTAATATATCTTTGAGTATGCCATTAAAAAGCACGGAAGTGGGGGTATTTGTAGAAACACTTTTTATGCTTTTGGTTGATATTAAAAGAAAGGAAAGCATAGGTGTAGCAAATTCTGCTGATTCCAAAACTCTATTGAGATTTTTAAATTCAAGCCTTCTATCCCTTTTTAAAGAGCAAATTATTAACGATATTAATTGGATTAAAAATGAAATTGTCAAAAGTGAGGCTTCTGTTTTTCAACTTGATTCAAATAGAGCTGTTTTTAAAAAACTTTTAGCCCCTTTTTTACAAACTAAAAATTTAATACAGTTAGAAGAAGCATTTAAAAATCTATTTGATAATCTTGATGAAAGCAAATTGAGGCAGGAGACGGCAAAATTAAGTTTTCAAATTTTGCAGTACTTTTATTTTGAGGTAATAAATAATTTCAGATTGATTGACAAAGACAGATTTGGAGATTTGCCATTTTTTTATAAGCTGTTGAGTGAGATAATTAATGACATAATTATCCCATATGAGGGGCATCCGCTTCAGGGCATTCAGATAATGGGGATGCTTGAGGCGAGACTATTGACTTTTGAAAATATCGTAATTACTGACGTTAATGAAGGTGTACTGCCTTCAGGTGATAAAATTGACCCCCTTTTGCCTGAATCGGTGAAGATAGAGCTTGGTCTTACCTCTTTTAAAGAAAAAGAGATGTTGATGAGATACAATTTTTTCAGGCTCATCTATTCTGCAAAAAATACCTATATCCTTTTTAAATCAGGGGCAACAGGGAGTGATAAATTTATCCGTAGCAGGTTTGTAGAGCAGCTTTTGCTGATTAAAGAGAAAAATGAAAAAAGGGAGATTAAAATTGATTCTGTGCCCTTTTCTATACCGAGATTGAATAAGATTGAAAATTACATACCAAAAGGGGAAGTAGAGTCAAAATTTATTGACAGTATAAAACATTTTTCACCTTCTGCATTAAATAGTTATATGAAATGCCCTTATTCTTATTATTTAAAATATATCAAGGCTGTGCCTGATAGGGTAAGGTTTGACAGAGATTTTGAGGCAGATACCCTCGGCAGTATCGTTCATAAATATTTTGAGATACACTTTGGAAAAGTTTTAGGCAAAATCTTGGATGAAAAATTGCTTGATAATGTAGAGTATAAAATTTTAGAAGATATAAAGAGGCTACCTGAATTTTTATATGAAGATAGGGACAATAGAATAAAAAACTTTTTAGGAAGGCTGACAGAGTTTCAAATTGAAGGGTTGAAGATTATATTGGAAAGAAGAGTAAAAGATTACTTTAAAAATATTAAAAGTGCTGGAGAAATATTTAAGATATTGGAGACAGAAAAGGATATTGTCAATTTTGGTTTAAAATTAAAGGGGAGAATTGACAGGGTGGATGAGCTTAGGGATGGAAGGATAAGAGTGATTGATTACAAGACAGGCTCAGGGAAAAATACCCCTTATACAAGAAAAGTGGCAAAATTAATTGAAATGTTTGATGATATTAAAGATATATATGATGATAAAAACCTTACCCTTGTGAGAGACAGTCTTAACTCAGCACAGTTGCCATGCTATATTTTACTTGCAAGGGAATGTTACGAAAAAGATATTATTTCTGAAATTCATTATATCGGGAAGAAAGATAGGGATTTTAGAGAAGTGCTGACAGATGAAAATATTGATGATTATAAAAAATTAATAGATTATATAATGAGCCATATGAAAATGACAGATAAGATTTATGCCCTGCCAAAAGAAGATATTTGTAAATTTTGTGAGTATGAGAGTTTTTGTAAATTTAGTGTATAGGTGACAGTTATGATTAATAATACTTTGATAAAAAAGATATTTGAGGCAGCATACATTCAGCGGTGGAATGACCATTTAAGGCCGTCTATGGGGTTTACAGAGCTTGATAAACAGGCTCATAAGGTAATTATTGCGTATGTTATTGGCAAAATAGAAGAAGCTCTTGGTAACAATTTTAGTTGGTTAAAGCTGATTGAGGGCTCAGTTTTTGAAACATTGCAAAGGATAATTACTACTGACATTAAGCCGCCTATCTTTTATAAGCTAAAAAGTGTCCACGGAGAAAAATTTAATAGATGGATATATTCCGAAATAAAAGAAAAAAGCGGCATAGAAGATAATCTTTTTTTTGAAAATCTTGATAAATATCTGTTTGATGAAAGATATTGCTTTTTTGAGAAGAAGATTTTAAAGGCTGCCCACTATTTGGCAACTTATTGGGAATTTAAAATAATTTATGATATGAACAAAAATTTATACGGTATAGAAAAGACAAGGGAAAATATCCTGTCAGAAATAGAAAATCACTATGACCTTGTTTCAGTGAAAGAGATAATGACAATCAGAGAGAATACAAGAAATTTTATCGACCTTGTAGGGCAATTAAGATTTCAACAAAGATGGGCACATACTCCGCGAATGCCTGAAACAAGTGTGCTTGGACATATGTATATTGTTGCAGCACTTGGATATTTTGATAATTTTAATTTACAAATTTGTGATAGGCTAAAATACAATTATTTTTTTGGTGGTATTTTTCATGACTTACCTGAAGTGATGACAAGAGACATTATCTCTCCCGTGAAAAGGGGGGTAGAGGGGCTTGATGAGCTTCTCAAGGAGATTGAAATTCAGCAGATAAAGGAAAATGTGTTGCCGCTATTGCCTAAGACACTCCACTTAGAGATAGAATATTTTGTAAAAGATGAATTTGAATGCAAATTTCAAGAAGGTGGAAAAACTAAATTTGTTGGCAAAGATGAGCTTTTTGAAAAATATAATGATGATAGTTTTAATCCGGTAGACGGCAAAAAGATAAAGGAATACGATATAATCGCCGCATATTTTGAAGCCCTTATCTCCATTGAAAATGGCATTAAACCTATCACCCTTCTGCAAGCAAAGGAAAATATGGAGAAAAAATACAAATTTTTAAATATTTTTATCAATGAGTAACATTTTATTATTAATTTACAGCCAGTAAAAATACGCTAACAGTATCCGCAGATGTAAGCAGAATATAATTATTCAAAAGTGGTAAAGCTAAATATCGCCTCACTGGTTTCGATATTCTTACTTACGTTTTTAAAGCTCAGCCCCCTTGTTTTGCCCACATTAACGATAGGTTCATTTTCAAGAACACAATACCCATCCTTGTTTGTATGGCAAGAAGGAATGTTTAATTCGCATTTTCCGTCATTACCCAATGTTGTCGCAAAAAGCTGCAATACTTCTCTGCCGTAGGGTGGGGCAATTTCTATATTTTCCGCAACTACGTAATTCGTATTGACAAGTTCGCCGGCTATCTTACCTTTAAATTCATCTCCATAAACACCTATAGGCAACAGGTAGCTGAATTTTTCATTTTTGTTGAATACGTGTCCTACAATATAATAGCAAATGGGTTGATTTGTATTTATAACAAGGTCGACTTTGTCTCCTGCATTCAGGTCAATACCTTCGCCTGTACCATACCCCTTAAACCCAATTTTTACCTTAAGGTTTGACCTTGTAACATTTCCGGTAAGTAGAGCGTAATCAAAATTTTGATATTGTGGCTGAAATTGTGCATTAATTATTTTTGAATCAAATATTAGGGAATAATTTTTTATGCTATTATAATTTTTATTATAAAGATTCATGTTTAGCAATATCTTATTATTTATAACCTCGTAATTGCCCCTTAAAATAAATTCAGCATTTTCAGGGGTGCCGACCGAATCTGTTTTCTGTGCGAGCATTGTTTTTAATAATTTTGAAAATTCTGTAATCTCCTCTGACATTTTTGGTTTTACAGGAAAAATGTAAATTTTATTGAATGTCAGCTCTTTTGATATGATGTTGACTACAGTGTCAAGGGAGTCAGGGGTTTGCTGAATTTTAACAAGTTGGTCTTTGATTTCACTTTCGGTAATATCAAGTACAGGAAAATTAGAATGCCCGAGAATTATTGCAACGGTTTTGTATTTTTCAAGAAGCTTCAGGTTGCTTAATATTTTCAGCAAATAATCGTATTTTAAAGATGAGTTATTTGTTTGCTCCGCCATAGTTTTTAATTTATTGGTTTCTACTGTAAGTTTTTCTATTTCATTAATGTAAGCACTCAAACTGTTTTCAGATGAAAGGATTGCAATCACCTTGTCCTCATCTTGATATTCAAACTTGATCCCCAACAGAGGGATTTCAGATGAAGTTTTGATAATACTTGTTGCTGCACTTGACTTAATTTCATTATTTAGGACTTTTTGGACTCTTTCAAAGTCACTTTTGATGTTTACAGAAATTTGCGTGGCAAGATCAGCAAGGGCTTCTTTTTTGGCAATTTCCCTATCTTGCCCATAGCCTATTCCGAAAATCTCTTTATTCTCAGCCATTACATTTGTAAAGCTTATCAATAAAACAATTATGGCAAAGATTTTTTTCATACTTAATCCTCTTATAATGTTAGATTACTCTATTCCACTTATTTTAAGCTCTTTAGGATATTCTATGTCAAATTTCAAGTTAAGTTTTCGGTTTGATTTGGCAGGTATATTGACTTGCCAAATTATTATTCCGTCTTTTGAAATGGCTGCATCTTTATCAGTAGGTGTTTCCAAATGTGTTTTTATCTGTTCATTCAATGAGATAGGGTAGCTGTCTTTTACCTCGATTCCTACTTCTTTTGATTTGCCGTTTTGGATATCTATCTCATACTCAAAGAATATCTTTTCAGATTTTGAAACGATTCCTGAATATTCGGTAAATTTTTTAAGTCTTTTTCTTTCAACTTTTAAAGATTCGTCCACTCCCAAAGGGAGCTGAATCTGTTCGGCAGGAGCTTTTGTGCTCGACAAATTTTCAGTATTTAAAAATTTCCCGTCTACAGAAATGTTAACTTTGCCGGCAAAAAGCGGGAATTCAAATGGGTTGTTGAAGAGCCCTGTAAGAAATACATATGGTGACTTCTTAGGTATCGCGACATATTTTATTAGCTTTTCCTTTAAGTTGTTTTTTGTAATTTTTTTAGAAGCTATAAATACTTTATGAGGCTGATTATCTGAAGGCACAGTAACAGTATCTCTTAATATAAAGCTAAAAGATATGCCCTCTTCCTTAACAGCAGGTTCATTTGAGTCAACACCAGCCAACTTATCCTCAATTTCTTCAGGTATCAAGGCTTTGGATGCCCTCATCTCCTTGTAAAAAACCGGTTGGGAAGGTTTGTAAATATCCACATACCATGGAGATATATCAGAAAATTTGGCTGATACGGATTTGGCAGTGGAAATTTCCATAGTCACATTTTCCCAATTCTCTCCAGTGCTTTGCGTGATATTTGTATAGATATCAAAAGTTATTGAATCATTTGAAGTATCTACATCAGCATTGTAAAGAGGGCTCCAACCTGCACCGTTTACAAGATAGCTTAATTCTATTTTTGATTCCGCAGTTTTAAAACCTTTTACCGTGAGAATAATGTTTTTTGATTCCTTATTTTGACCTCCGATGTTTGAAAGCTCATTTTTTAGTTTGTCTTTTTCTTCATTGAGATTAGAGATTTCAGTTTCAATTTTAGCCAAATCTTTGTAGGATTTTTTCAGGCTGTTTTCCAAGAAGTTAGAGTAATTTTGTAGTTCGGCAGCAGTTAATTTTAAGCTTGCTGAAAAAGGGTTGGACTTGCCGATAATATCAATAAAATTTTCTGTAGCCTTTTTTTCATGTTCGAGCATTTTTATTTTGTTTTCTACCTCTTTTATTTGTTGCAAAAGCAGATTTATTTTTTCTTCATTTGCAGCTGAAGTATAGCTTTTTTCAACCTTTACATCTACTATTTTGCCAATATTTTTGTCGATAGAAGCCTGAATTGTATTATCTATGACGTTTGTAGTTAATCCTTTTATAATGAATAAGTTTTCCCCCTTTTCTACGTTTATCTCTCCGACTCTGTCAATCAGTGCCGAATCTTTAAATACCGTGACCTTTTCAATTTTTGTATTTGTTTCTGGGTAAGAATAGCCAAACCCACAAATAATAAAGATGATGAGCAACGCAAGCAGAATTCTTTTCATTACAGCCCCCTTTATTTTAACTTTTTATTTTTGCCTATCAGAAAATATGAAATTCCAAAAATAATAGAAATCAGTCCAACTAAGAGCTCAAATTTAGAGTTTATTGGAAATATTTCTTTAACAGTAATACCAATAATGCCAATTATCACTGAAATTAATAAAATAATCACCCATACCACTTTTTCACTTCCATTAAATTTTCCGCTTATTACATCTATAAATGCCAAAACAGACACTAAAATTCCTATACCCGCCGGTCCCGCATCAACACTTCCAAGTAGTACCCATAAAATTATAACAACTAAAGAAATACCTATTATTTTAAAATAAGTTCTGTTCTTATCGTTTGATATACTCATTTTTATCCCTCGCCGTGTAATATAAAGACAGCCCAATAAAATGGATTTTTATATTTAGATTTTATATAGTTTTTTGCAAGTTTTACTGACTCGGTTTTACTCTTGCCAGATTTAAGGTTAGTATAAAGTTCTTCCATATATTCCACTGCTGGCTCAGAGGCTACTTCCCAAAGGCTAACCAAAACCGAATTTGCTCCAGCTTGCTGAAATGCTCTTGCAAAATTGGCGACACCTTCCCCCTCTATCTCTTTTCCTACTCCTGTGACGCAAGCTGATAATACCACAAGGTCTGCATTGATTTTCATCTTTGAAACTTCGCTCAGTGTTAAAAAACCATCATCATTTTTATTTTCCACTTGACCAAGCAGTATAAATGGCTCTTTTATCCCTTGAATCATTCCAGGCAGTGATGCATGGGTTGCAAAATGAAGGTATTTATAATCCTCTGGTCTTATTAATTTAAAATTGGTTTCATTTGCTTCCACCCCAAAAAGAATGTCCGGTGGCTCTGGCTTAGTCCCCATTATTTTCGCGATCTTTTTTATTTCAGTTTCGGTTTCAGGTAAAAGGGGAAATTCTATCTTATTATTTTCACTTTTTGTCGTTGCTCCCCATTTTACATTTATTGCAAGTGCTCTAAATGCATATTTACTTTTATCGTTTAATGTGTAGTTTGTTAAAGTCTTTCCCTCTTTCCATGCTATATATCTTTGATCGTCAGCAGTAAAAACAGGGTTGCCGATAGCAAAAAGTAATTTTTTGGGATTTTTCTTTTGAAACATTCTATTTAATGCAAGTATTGTGGCAGATTGGTAATAAGATATATTGTACCTGTCATTTACAAATATAGACGTTTCTATATTATTTCCTTTTTGAATAATTAATGATTCAAATGGCAAAACACCAAGTATCCCATCAGGTACTATAATTACTTTTGTATTTTCATCTACATTTTCCAAAGCTTCGGAAAGTAGTAATTTGTAGAGATTTTGTGCAGCTTCAATAGAAAACATTTCCGGCTTTTTAAGTGTCATTGGCGAAAGAAATGCTTTTATGTCTTCTTCAAGTTGTTTTTTACTTACAGGTAGTTTTATGATTTTTTTTATCCCACCTTTGGCAACAAGAAACAGATATGTAGCATCATTTGTTACAGAGTATTCCAATAATAACTCATTCTCTTTTAAAGGGAGTTTTTCTGCAGTTACAGGTAAAGGGTAATTGATTGCAGCATATCGGGGATATCTTTCTCTTAAAATTGCTATTAAACTATCAAGTTCTTTTTTCAATCCTTCTTTTTTTGCTATGAGTTCTTTTGTCTTTTGTTCACCAGATTTATAAGAATTTATAAGCTCTGTTTCAATTGAAGAAAGGTTATTCAAAATTTTATTTTCTGTAGTTCTTAGATTAGATGGGATTTCCGACATATCATTATTTTTATTTGATGTAGACATTGCTTCAAGCAATGTCCTTGCTTTTGTCATTTCAGAAAAGTAAAATGCTGCTGCTTCGGGTGAATTGCCAAACTGTAAAAAATCATATGCACTTCTTCTTGTCCTGAGTAGCTCTGAGTATGCTTGGGACTGCGATGTTACATTTTTTACACCGGGGACAAGATATTCGCTGTTTTTGTGCATTTCATAAAATACTGCTATAATCTCTCGATAAGGTCTTAATCTGTTGTAATAATTTCCCCCGGCAAAAAATTGCTCTTTGCTGTTTATCAAGTGTCTGTTGTCTTCAATCGAATTAATAGCAGTCATAAAATTTATGGCGGCTTCTTGCAAAAGCCCTTTTTCTTTCAATATTAATCCCTTTTGTGTATAATATTCCATATGTCTGGTGGGGGTGTCTTTCCATGTAGGCGGAATTTCATTTAATATTGCTAAAGCTCTATCTAATTCTCCGGTTAGAATATATGTTTCGACAAGGCCTGAGTTTATTAATCTGTTTGGTTTTATTTTACTTTCAAGATTTTTTCTTTCACTAAATACTTTTTCGGCTTCTCTATATTTTTTTTGTTTTAGCAATACTGCACCTATATTATTTAACCTTGTTCCAATTAAGTGAGGATTATTGAGCTTTTTATCAATATCAAGAGCTTGTTTAAGGTATTCAAGCGCCTTTTCATAATTTCCAATTTTGAAATATGCCATCCCTATATTGTTTAAGAGGTAAGTTAATGAGTAAGGCCTGTCGAGCTTATTTTCAATTTCAAATGCTTTGTTGTAATACTGAAATGCATTATCGATATTGCCGAGACTGCTTTCTATGTGGCCTAAGTTATTTAGAATAGTTGCTTTAGTGGGGTTATCGTTTTGTTTATTAGCAAGTTCGAGAGATTCAAGATACAGGGTTTTTGCGTTTTCGTATCTGTTAAGATCCATGTATAATGTGCCAAAGCTGTTAAGGCTTATCCCCAATTCTTTTGAGATGTGATTTTTCCTTTGAATATTTATTGCTTCTTCGTAGTATTTCATGGCATTTTCATAATTGTAGATGTCTGCGTAGGCATCCGCTAATTGTCTTGTAACAATTGAAATAGCTTCAGGGTCGTTTACTTTTTCAGCAACTTTTAAAGATTCCTTGAAATAAGATATTGCTTTTTCAAGCTGGCCCATTTTTGAATATGTTATTCCCAATTGATTTAGGTTGGCCCCGATGGAAAATTCATCGCCGAGTTCCTTGTATAATATGTTGGATTTATTAAAAGAATCTATTGCCGATTCAAATTTACCTAACATTCTTTCTGTTTTTCCGAGTTCGTGTAGTGTGATTGACAGACTGCTCTTATCATTGTCTTTTTCGTATATTTTTTTACAATAGTTAAGGTATTCGTAAGCTTTTGGTATATTTATGCCAAGGCGATTGTAAATAGAAGCAGTGAGAAAATATCCTGTTGCAATCCAGCCCTCATCTCCGAGTTTTTTTGCTGCTTCAACTGTTTTTTCGTAATAGTAAAGGGCTTTTTCATTATTTCCCATATCTTCGTATGATGCTCCAAGACCATTGTAATCGGCAGCATAACATTCATAGTCCTGACCACAAAGAGCCAAAGATTTTTCATAGTAATATATCGCATCTTTATACCTTTTTTCATTGTAAGCTTTATCAGCTATTTCCCAAATTTTCTCAGCTTCACTTTTAGGCGTAGTATTTTTATTATTTGTAGTAGATTCTTCTGACAATTTTGAGTGGTAAGTATCTGCCATCACCCCATTTTTTGCATCTTTAAGCCACAATTAAACTTTTCTTTCTTCTCATTTTGCCTAACTCATTAATCTGCTGTCTTTTTTCCTCAATTTTAAAATAATAATCCAATTTAAAGTAACACACCTTATCCGATTCATAAATCTTTTGTCTAAACCTAAAAAGTAGTTCTT
>NZ_JBSQOT010000012.1:0-53022 GCF_055117995.1 Deferrivibrio sp.
AGATAAAATGATAACAAATGAGATACTGGACACAATAGAATATACGTTAAAAATACCAAACAAAGAGGTGCAGATTTCCTTTAACGATTATGTAATCAGGTATCTGTTAAATGGAAATACATCAGAAAAAGAGCCACTGATGAAATCACTTTTGTCAGCTGAGCTTGATAAATTTAAAGAGAGTCTCATATCGATATTTGCATCTATCCCTTACAATAATTTTTCAAAAAACAATTTGGACCAATTTGAAGGGTTTTATTCCGGTATAATTTATGTTCACCTTGCCTCTTTGGGTATAAAGATAATTGGTGAAGATGTAACAAATGAGGGAAGGATTGATTTGACCTGTTTTGTGGGGGACAAGATATACATTCTTGAATTTAAGGTAGATGGCCAGAAAGGTGAGGCATTATCACAAATTAAGAGTAAAAACTACGCTTTAAAGTATAAAAATTCACCAATGTACAAAGAATATTCTGAAATATATCTTGTAGGCATTGAGTTTGATTCAGCAAAGCGAAATATTGCAAATTTTGAATGGGAAATTGCATAAATAATATAGATGTTGTCCTGAACCTATTTTGCCTACTTTGCCTGAGCTCAGGCTACGAAAAAAAGGAGCCAAAGCAGCTGGCAATAGAAGATTTCCTATTTTCAAAAAGTTCACTATGCCATATTATATGAAAAAAACCGGGAGACTGCATTTATTTTTAGTATTGAAATAAAAATTAACTTTATATAAAAGTACGGCTTTGAATAAAATTTTTGTTTTATGGAGCAGACTATGAAACGTAAAAAGCAAATTGGTAACAGCTTGAAAGATATGAATATTTCTACAAAGATTTTAATTTATTTATCCTTTATACTGCTTTTGGGCTATGCGATGACAGGTTTTTTTGTGATTAGCAATGCAAAGAAAAACTTTACGGCAGAAATCGGCAATCAGTTAATGACTCAGGTAACTGCCATTAGAGATTTTATCGTATCTACTGATACTACTACTGAGGAAGTTAGCAAATATATTGAGGATAATGCTTTATTCGAGCTAAGTGAAAGAGCGTTGTCCTTGAAAAATAACTTATCAAAATTGTATTCGCTTTATGTTTCTTCAGGCAAATCGCCTTCGGTAATCAAAGCACAGCTTGCAGCTGAATTGTTGCAGATATCTATTGGTGAGGAAGGTTATGCTTATGCGCTCGATCAGGAAGGGACTTTGGTCGTACACCCATCAAACCAGGGGACAAACCTTAAAGGGAAAGCACATATTGACAAAATCCTGGAAGAAAGAAACGGAGCAACTGTTTATGAGCGTGTGACTGACAAAAGCCGTCCAAAGGTTGTGGCAGCGTATAGATATTTCCCTGAAATGGAATGGATAATTGTTTTGACGGTTCCTTATGAAGAGTTGATTCAGGTTTCTAATAAAGTTAAGAAGGAAATGCTGAGTGATATACAAAGTATCATAAAAAGATTAAGAGCCGGTAAATCCGGATACTATTATTTAATGAGTTCAAATGGAGAGTTGTTGGTTCATCCTGACTCAGAGGGCAAAAACAGTTTGAGCAATGATTTTGCCAAAGAAATGAACAAAAATAAAAGCGGAATAATACGATACAAATGGAATGGCAAATACAAAATAGTGGCATATACCTACTACCCGGCAAGAGATTGGATTATTGCCGGAGGAAGTTATGAAGATGAATTTATTGGCCCGATAATAAAAGGTACGATACTTAATTTTTTTTCGTAAGCGCTGTTATGATTGTTGTTTTAGTTGTAGTGCTTAGGTTTGTGTTTAAGGTAAATGTCATATCTCCGATAATAGAGCTTGAAGGACTGTTTAATAGAGTTGCAAGAGGGGACTTGTCTGATAAGTTAACTGTGAAAAAAAGAGATGAAATCGGTAGAATTGTGGTTCATGTCAATGACATGATAGACCAGATGAATAATGCATTATGCGAAGTTAACAGCTCAACAAATGATGTTAGCAATACAGCTGAAGCGCTGGCCACATCAAGTAGTCAAATGTCAGCAGGAGCAGAGTCTCAAGCGGAAAAAATTACTTCTGTTGAAGTGGCTATGCAAGAGATGACAGCTACCATTACTGAGATATCCAAAAATTTGGAAGAAGTTAATAACGAAATAGAAGAAATAAAGCATGCAACAGAAAAAGGCTCCAAGGTTGTTGATGAGACTGTTGAAGGGATTAATAATCTTTCAGATACTGTGATAAGTTCGGCAGGTAAAATTAAAGAATTGGGGAAATCTTCTGAGCAAATTGGAGAAATCCTTCAAGTTATTTCTGAGATTGCTGACCAGACAAACCTTTTGGCGCTTAATGCTGCAATAGAGGCTGCAAGGGCAGGCGAGCATGGAAGAGGCTTTGCGGTTGTGGCTGATGAAGTTAGGAAGCTTGCAGAAAGGACAGTAAAAGCTACCGGTGAAATAGATAGCATGATTAAGTCTATTCAAGCAGAAGTGAAGTCTTCCGTTGTTGAAATGGATAAAGGCGCTGAGCTTGCCAGGAAGGGTGGGATTCTTGTGGATAACTTAAAATCCAATTTAAGCGTTATCATTGATGGAATACTGGATGTTGCAGATAAAATAACAGCAGTAGTTTCCGCAGTTGAGCAACAATCAGCTACAAGTCAGGAGATTTCAAACAATATGGCAGAGATATCTGCAATTGCCCAGGAAAATGCTTCGATTTCTCAGGAAAACCATAATCAGGCTGAAATTTTAAAAGAACTTGCTAACAGGTTGAAAAATATAGTAAACAATTTTACATTAAATGAGTGCCACTAAGGTTAAGGAGGAGATATGAAAGTTGTAAGGTTTGAATCTGCCGAAAGTTATGAGCCTGAGAAAAATTGGAGAAGAGTAAGCCTTTGTAATCAGTCAGATATTTCTATTGAACATTTTGTAAAGGCTCCAGGACATGCTTCTCCTAAGCACTCGCATCCGAACGCTCAGGTGTTGATTGTGTTGAAAGGAAAGCTTGAAATCTGGACAGCTGAGGGTGGAGCGGTAATTTTGGAAGAGATGGATACGGCGTATATAGATGGAGATCAGGAGCATATCGTAACAAATCCCCTCAAAGATGAAGTTTCTGTGGGTCTTGATATATTTGTTCCGGGGCGGTCTTTTGATTTTTGGCTGAAAAAGAAGGAATTGCTTAATAATAAATAAGGCGGGAAATTCCCGCCCTTTTTTTATTATAGTTTTTAAGGCTCAATTTTACTGCCCAATACTTCCAGAAACTTTTTCATCCATTCAGGATGTGCAGGCCATGCAGGTGCTGTTACAAAGTTTTTGTCTACAATAGCATTTGAAAAAGTATCATTTACATCGCACCATTTCCCACCTGATTTAACAATATCCGGCATAACAGCAGGGTAAGCTGTACAAGAAACATTTTTTAATACATCAGCTGCAACTAAAATTTGCTGTCCATGGCAAATAGAAGCAATTGGTTTATTATTCTCCGCAAATTCTTTTACAATCTGTATAAGCCTTGGGTTCAATCTCAGATATTCGGGGGCTCTGCCTCCGGGTATTACAAGTGCATCATAGTCCTTTACATCAACCTTGTCGAAGTCGGCATTGATTGCAAAATTGTGCCCAGGTTTCTCTGAATAAGTTTGGTCCCCTTCAAAATCGTGCACGGCTGTTTTGACAGTATCACCAGGTTTTTTGCCGGGACAAACTGTATCTACCTTGTGCCCTACCATTGTAAGTATTTGATAAGGAACCATAGCTTCATAATCTTCTACAAAGTCTCCAACTAACATCAATATTTTTTTTGTGCTCATAGTTCACCTCAATACAATTTTTTTGTGGAACTGACAAATATATTATAGCACAATTTCAGGCGAGTTTCTTATGGTAATTGCCCTATTTTTATAAATAAATTTCCATGCGGCAAATAACACTAACTAAACCGTGCATAAATCTTTTATAATAAGCCCATTTTATGTCCCCTAAATTTGGAGATTGTTAAATATTAAATATGATTATTTGATAGTTATTTGTAAATAAAGAGAAACGGAGAGAGAGGGATTTGAACCCTCGGTACCGCGTGAACGGTACACACGATTTCCAATCGTGCTCCTTCGGCCAGACTCGGACATCTCTCCCTAAAAAGGTTGTGTCTAATAGCATTAAAATAATGATGTGTCAATATTGTATTGATACAGTTTTATTACTTTAAATGGGCACATTTTGCAAAAATAAAACAAAACAAGTTTTTATTTCATTTAGTCTTGCATTGTGTTTTTTTACTTATACAAAAAACATTAAATAATGATAAATTGAAATGATGGATGCAAAGTTTTGTTTGTTTTATATAAACGGTTATTAAGGAAAAAATATATTTTTGACAACATATTATTGAATAACTGGTTTAATTAAACTAAAAAACTATTTTATAATTTAGCCAAATTAAAAAATATTGAACATTACTGAAAAAATCTTTAAAAAGATTGACGTACAAGGGTTCAGGTGATATAAATTAGCTGAATAAATATAAAATTCAATATCTGTTTCATACATAAATAAGGAGGAAATATGGCTGAGAAAAAATTCGTAAACATTGATGGTAACACTGCTGCAGCTTATGTTGCTCATGCTACCAATGAAGTTATTGCCATTTATCCTATTACACCTTCATCTGTAATGGGAGAGCTTGCTGATGAATACAGTGCTAAAGGCAAGAAAAATATCTGGGGTACTATACCTAAAGTAGTTGAAATGCAGTCTGAAGGTGGAGCAGCAGGTGCGGTTCACGGTGCACTTTCTGCTGGCGCTATGACCACTACATTTACAGCTTCTCAAGGTTTGTTATTGATGATTCCAAATATGTATAAAATTGCCGGTGAACTTACTCCAACGGTTTTTCATGTTAGTGCCAGAGCAGTTGCTACACACGCACTTTCTATCTTTGGCGACCATTCTGATGTTATGGCTTGTCGTCAAACTGGTTGGTCTATGCTTGTTTCAAACAATCCACAGGAATCTATGGACTTTGCTTTGATAGGCCAGGCTGCTACCCTTGAATCAAGAGTACCTGTACTTCATTTTTTTGATGGATTTAGGACATCACACGAAATCAGAACCACCGAGGAAATCCCTTTTGATGTTATGAAGGCAATGATAGACGATGAGCTTGTTGAAGCTCATAGACAAAGAGCTCTTAGTCCAGACCACCCAACAATAAAAGGTACAGCTCAAAACCCTGATGTATTTTTCCAGGGAAGAGAGGCGGTGAATAAATATTATGATGCTGCTCCAAAGATTTTTGAAAAATATATGGATAAGTTCTTTGAGCTTACTGGCAGAAGATACAATCTCTTCGATTATGTTGGCGACCCTAATGCTGAAAAAGTGTTGATAATAATGGGTTCTGGTGCAGATGTTGCTGAAGAAGCGGTTGAATATATGAATTCTAAAGGTGAAAAGGTTGGTCTTTTAAAAGTAAGACTTTTTAGACCTTTTTCTTTGGAAGCATTTGTCAATGCCTTGCCAAAATCAGTTTCAAAAATTGCCGTACTTGACAGGACAAAAGAGCCTGGTGGTCTTGGTGAGCCACTTTATCTTGATGTTAGGACTGCAATTGGCGAAGCTATGCAGAAGAAACTTGTTAAGTTTGAAAGATATCCTGTGATTGTTGGTGGAAGATACGGACTTGGCTCAAAAGAATTTACACCTGCAATGGTTAAGGCGGTATTTGATAATCTTGATGCAGAACAACCGGTTAATGGCTTTAGCGTTGGTATTGAAGATGATGTTACAAATAAAAGCCTTAAGTATGATCCGAAATGGCTTACTCCTCAGGATGGCGTATTTAATGGAATGTTTTTTGGCCTTGGCTCTGATGGAACAGTTGGTGCAAACAAAAACTCCGCTAAGATTATCGGTGATTTGACAGGCAGTAATGTCCAGGCATATTTTGTATATGATTCAAAAAAGTCTGGGTCGATGACTACTTCTCATGTGAGATTTGGTAAAAAGCCTATTAAAAGCTCATATCTTGTTCAGGAAGCAGATTTTATAGGTTGCCACAATTTTTCTTTCCTTGAGCAATATGATATAGTTACAAAACTTAAAAAAGGCGGCACTTTCCTTTTGAACAGTATTTATGGCCCTGAAGAGGTATGGGACAAGCTTCCTGCTGAAGTTCAAAAACAATTAATTGAAAAACAGGCTAAGTTTTATGTGATCAATGCGAATGCTATTGCAGAAAAGATAGGACTTGGAAATAGGGTAAATGTAATTCTGCAAACTGCATTTTTTAAAATCGCCAATGTTGCTCCATTTGATAAAGTTGTTGAGTCTATTAAAGATGCCATTGAAAAGACATACGGAAAATATGGTGATAAAGTTGTTAATATGAATAAAAAGGCAGTTGATGCAGGTGCTGATGAGCTTTATGAAGTAAAAGTTCCAAGCTCTGTAACCAGCTCAATAAAAATGAGCAAATATATCAATGAACCTGATGCTCCTGAGTTTGTTAAGAAAGCTATCAGCAAAATGGTTGCAAATGAAGGGGATGATATACCTGTTTCATGGCTTCCTGTTGACGGTACTTTCCCAGTTGGTACATCCAAGTATGAAAAAAGGAACATTGCTTTGAATGTACCTCAGTGGGATCCAGAAGTATGTATCCAGTGCGGTATTTGCTCATTTGTTTGTCCACATGCTACGATAAGAATGAAAATTTATGATGAAGAAGTGTTAAAAGATGCTCCTGCTACATTTAAATATACAGATGCAAAAGGTAAAGAATTTGCAGGTATGAAATTTTCAATCCAGGTAGCTGTTGAGGACTGTACAGGTTGTGGAGCTTGCGTTTATAATTGTCCTGCTAAAAGTAAAACTGATCCAAACCATAAGGCAATCAATATGGTACCACAAATTCCTCTTCGTGAAACCGAAAGAGAAAACTTTAAATTCTTCCTTTCAATCCCCGAGCTTGATCCTGCCAATTTTAACAACACAACTCTGAAAGGAAGCCAGTTGAATCCTCATATGTTTGAATTTTCCGGAGCATGCGCCGGCTGTGGCGAGACACCTTATGTAAGGCTGATGTGCCATCTTTTTGGAGACAGAGCTATTATTGCAAACGCGACCGGTTGTTCATCAATTTATGGTGGAAACCTTCCTACAACCCCTTATACAACAAGACAGGATGGACTTGGGCCTGCATGGGGCAATTCTCTTTTTGAAGACAATGCAGAATATGGATACGGTATGAGACTTGCTGTTGATAAGTTTAAAGAGCAAGCATTGGAACTCCTGGACGGACTTAAAGATAAATTGGATGGCAGTTTGGTAGAAGGTATTATAAATGCATCTCAAAAAACGCAGGTAGAGATTGAAGAACAAAGGGGTAGAGTAAAACAGTTAAAAGAAGCTCTTGCTTCTATTGATACTCCCGAAGCCAAAAGACTTCTTGAACTGGCAGATTATCTTGTTAAAAAATCTGTATGGATTGTTGGTGGTGATGGTTGGGCATACGACATTGGCTATGGTGGACTTGACCATGTGCTGGCAGATAATAAAAATATAAACGTGCTTGTGCTTGATACAGAAGTATATTCAAATACAGGTGGTCAGGCATCCAAAGCAACTACAATTGGTTCTACTGCTAAATTTGCTTTTTCTGGTAAAGATGTTGAGAAGAAAGACCTTGGTATGATAGCTATGACCTATGGCCATATTTATGTAGCAAAAGTTTCACTTGCTAATCCTGCTCAGTGTATAAAAGCCTTTATCGAAGCAGAGCAGTATGATGGACCATCAGTCATTATCGCTTACTCACATTGTATTGCTCACGGTATTGATATGTCTGCCGGTGTTGAGCAGCAGAAAAAAGCAGTGGACTCTGGGTACTGGATGCTTTACAGATTTAATCCATTGTTAAGAAATGAAGGTAAGAATCCGTTGGTAATCGATAGTAAAGATCCAAAAGTTAGCGTAGAAGAGTTTATGTTAACGGAAAACAGATTCAGAGCTGTTGCCAAGATGTTCCCTGAAAGAGCCAAAAAATTGGCTGAATTAGCATCTCAAAAGGTTAAAGCAAGGAATAGTTTGACAAAACAGCTTGCTCAAAAGATCGATTGTACTGAATAATTTCCAAGGGGGCTTTTAGCCCCCTTTTTTATTTTCCAGGGCTTTTGTGAACGTGTACCACCTTTAAATCTCCATCAAAATTGACTATTACTCTGCTTTCATTTACAACTTTGTGGTTAATCCCATCACTTTTTGAGGATACTACAAGAGTATATGATAAAATTGCACATTCACCATATATTTGTGCTCTTTTGTCAAGCAAAGTTATATTAAAACTGTTGTGGGTGCCAGCCCAGTCGGAATCCATCATAAATCTATGGAAATCAAGACCATCAATTCTGTGAGGTGCTACAAACCACTCATAAAGCCCTAAATCTTCTATGCATGTTTTTTTATATTTTTCAAAATCTCCACTATAGATGGCATTTAAATGCTCTTTTAGGAATTGCCATAGATTTTCTTCGTTCATAATTTCCTCCTGCGCGTAAAACTTGTTGATAAATTATATGTATTAATTTAACTATATCATCTGGAGGTAATAATGCCATACATATTGTTAATGTTGAGTACCCTTTTTTGGTCAGGCAATTTTGTGTTAAGTAAAGCGATGTCAGCTTCCATACCTCCTATTGCCCTTGTTTTTTGGCGTTGGCTACTTGCAGGCCTGATTCTTGCGCCGTTTGTAATGAAGAAGTTTTTATTAAATTGGCATATAATAAAAAAACACATCAAATATCTCCTAATAGTTTCATTTTTAGGGGTTACTACATTTAATGCACTTGTTTACACGGCAATGCACTATACTACTGCAATAAATGCAGTACTGGTAAATTCTTTCACGCCAGTAATTATTTTTGTCTTTTCAGCCGCTATTTACAAAGAAAAGATTAATATACTTCAATTTATCGGGATTGTTATTTCTATAGCCGGCGTTTTTACCATTATGACAAAAGGGGATTTTGGCGTCTTGCTATCATTGAGATTTAACTTCGGTGATATTCTGATAATTCTTGCTGCAACTTCATGGGCACTTTATTCTGTGCTTCTTAAAAGCTTACCAAAAGAGATAGACAGGCTCACATTTTTAATGGCCATAATTGTTTTTGGACTTATTATGTTGCTTCCTGTTTACATAGTAGAATTAAAGATGGGATATACTTTTAGTCCGGGGATAAATGAGATATTGACAATCTGCTATGTTGCCATATTTGCTTCTGTCCTGGCCTTTATCTGCTGGAATAGGGCTGTAAGAGAGGTGGGGGCGAATAAAGCCGGGCCGATGGTGCATTTGATGCCGGTCTTTGGAACGATTCTATCTTTTTTCTTTTTGAAAGAGAAAATATATTTATTTCACCTTATTGGTATTTTTCTTGTTTTTGGAGGGATATTTACTACGGGACTTAAATTTGGTAGAAAATAAATCTTTTTGTTTGCTTTTGCCTTTGTGAGATTTTTCCACAAAAATTTTTCTTTTTGTAAAAGGGTCATATTCAAGAAAGTACATAAGAGAAGATATTGTCAAAGGAAGAGGTGTAAAAATCTGAACCTGCTCGGGGCGACTTTTTAAATCATTTTCCATAAAAGATTTTGCATCTTTCATCTGCTCAAATGTGCAACCCGGGTGAGCAGCAATCATGTAATATGTTAAAAATTGCTTTTTTCCTGATTCTTTTGAAATTTTGTAAAAATCAGATGCAAATTTTTTAAGCAATTGTTTTTGTGGCGGTTTTCCCATAAGTTTTAACACATTGTCATCAATGTGCTCTGGAGCAATTTTAAGCTGGCCGGATACATGATTATGCAATATCTCTTTCAAGTAGGTGTTGCCATATTTTTTATCTTCATAGATTAAGTCCGGCCTTATTCCTGAAGCTATAAATATCTTTTTGAACTCTTTTATAGAAGATGCATTTTTAAGAAGAGTGAGCTGCTCCTGGTGAGACACTTTCATAGACCTGCAAATGCCATCGGCAATACACTTTTTGTCTTTACATTTGCCATATTTAAGTTTTTTTTCACATTCTATTTTGTACATATTTGCAGTAGGGCCGCCCAAATCTTTTATATAACCTTTAAATGATGTGGATTTGACAACTTTGGATATTTCTTCCAATATCGACTTTTGACTTCTTGAGATAATTGTTGTCCCCTGATGAACTGCAATTGCGCAAAAATTACACTCTCCGTAGCATCCTCTGTGAGTGGTGATTGAGTCTGATATGGTATCCATTGCTTTTATTTTTTCATTATAAATTGGATGCGGCTTATTTTCAAAATCAAGATTGTAGATTTCATCAATCTCTTTTTCGCTTAAGTGTCTCATGAGCGGGTTGTGTATTAAATAACGGCTGCCATGTTTTTGTATTAATCCATTGGCATTTATTGGGTCATTATTTTCGTAAAGCTTGAAATAACTGTCAATTAATTTGAAATTATCTGAAATAATTTCCTCATAAGAAGAAAGCTCTATAAACCCATTTCGAGGCTCTTTTGAAATATAGCAAAGTCCATTTATGTTATTTAATGGCAAATTGTTTTTTAAGCTTTTAGCAATTTGTAAAATGGTAAGCTCCGCCATGCCGTAGACAAGATAGTCGGCTTTTGAATCAAAAAGTATTGATCTTTTGATAGAATCAGACCAAAAATCATAGTGGACAATTCTTCGAAGGCTGGCTTCAATTCCACCTATTATGATTGGTTTTGTTTTTTTGAAATGTTGGCGAATAAGGTTAACATATTTTATGATGGCCCTATCGGGTCTTTTGGTATTTTCTCCACCAGGGGTATAGTCGTCAGACTTTCTTCTTTTTAAAAGGGGGGTGTAATTTGCAACCATCGAATCTACACTACCTGAAGTAACCCCCCAAAAAAGATTTGGCTCTCCAAATTTTTTGATATCATCATTGTCAAGAGATGGCTGCGGTATTATTGCTACCTTAAAACCCTCTTTGAGCAGAAATTTGCCAAGGATAGCTACGCCAATGTATGATGAATCAATATATGCATCACCGGTTACAAATATAATATCGATGCTGTCCCACTTTAATTTTTCGACTTCCTTTATTGTTATTGGAAGAAACATTCACAAACCTCAAATTTATGCTATAATAGGTTATGAAAACATTAACTATTCCAAACCTGCTCACATTGTTAAGGATAATTATTATCCCTTTTGCTGTTTACAATATATATATTTCAAATTTTTATACAGCATTATTTTTGGTTTTTATTGCAGTTATTACTGATGGACTTGACGGTTTTGTGGCAAGAAGATTTGACCAGGTGTCACAAATTGGTAAAGTTATTGACCCTTTGGCGGATAAATTGCTGGTAATTTGCGGTTTGACGGCGATAGCGATAAATGAAAATGTTGATTTTAGCAAAATACTATTTGTATTGATAATGTTGAGAGAAATCTATATTGTTTCCGGAGGTATCTATCTGCTTATAAAATCGAAGAGATTTAAAATTGCACCTACTATAATTGGCAAATTGACGGCATTTAGTGAGTTTTTGATGTTTATATTGATTTTATTGAATGAAGTATCAGATAAAGTTGGTTTTTTGGTTAAACTCAGCTCTATTTGTGTGATAACAATGATAATTATTTCGATTGTTCAATACAGTATTATCGGGCTAAAATATTTAAAACTAACTGATTGACAAAATATAAAAAAATAATTAAATAAATTTCTGCGCGGGTGTAGCTCAGTTGGTAGAGCATCAGCTTCCCAAGCTGAGGGTCGCGGGTTCGAGTCCCGTCACCCGCTTTTTGTACACATTTCATACCCCTTCATATTCCTTCATGTTCTGTTATTTATCAACCAGTTATGCAATTTCGGGCAGTTTTCCTATTGTCAGAAAAAACCTTTTTTTACTCCAAAACGAGTAAAACTATGCCTAAAAAATCTTTACTCGTTTTTGAACAAAAGTATCTGTTTAACAGTAATTTGTAAGATACTTTCTCGTTCTTCAATCAAAACTTTACTTGCCGGTATTTTATTAAAAACGAGTAACGAGTGAGGTAAAGTTATGGCAAAGAAAAACATGTCAGAGCGAGAAATTATGAGACTTAAACCCGGCACAAGTCTCAAAAAGTACAGAGTAGGCGATAGACTGTATATTTATGTTTATCCAAACGGCACAAAGAAGTGGTATTTCAGAAAGAAAAATAACTCAGATATCCTTATGGGAAGTTTTAACCGATTGTCGTATTATGATGCATTTAAAAAGAGAGATTTACTGTATGAGTTGGAAGAAAAAGATGAAATTACAGTAAAGAAAATAACTGTAAATGATATGTTTGAAAAATATTATCAGCTTAAATCTAATTCTTGGTCAGAGCATACAAGGCTAAGAAAGCGTCAGATTTATGAGTATGATATACAGCCTATTCTTGGCAAAATGGAAGTAAAACAAGTAAAAATACATCATATTTTAAAGGTTACAGAGAGAATTGAGAAAAGAGATGCACTACATACTTTGGAGAAAGTGGTAACAATCATAAAAAACATTTTTCTTAAAGCATACCAGTTAAATCACATTTCACACAACCCTGCATTGGCATTAGAGGATTTGGTTATGAAACCTGTAAGATAAAATTATCCTGCTTTGATAGATAGTGAGGATTTAAGTAACCTTGTAAAAAGAATGGATAATTACAGAGGTAATTATATTACAATACAAGCTTTACAATTTTTACTATTGACAGCCCAGCGAAGTTATACTGTCAGAGCTGCCAAATGGGAAAATATAGACTTTGAAAATTGCATATGGGATATTCCGGCTGAAGAATAATAAAGGGACATGCATTTATTTTTTTAATGTATCTATCGCAATTATTATAATAAAAGACCTTTGCACAATTTCAATTTTCCCATTTTTTAGAAGATAAAAAGTGTTTTTTAAGGTTATGAAGCCCTCTGTCGTTAGCTCCACTGCAAACTTCTTTTAAGCGCATTAAGCCATCTATTGTAAATCTCTTTTCTTTCGTGTTCGTTCATTTTAGGCTCGTATTTTCGTTCAATTTTTCTAATGCTGAGAATATCATCTTTTGACCAGAAACCTGTAGAAATACCGGCTACTGCAGCAGCCCCCAGTGAAGTTGACTCGGTGACTTGTGGTTTTTCAATCTCTATGCCGAGAATATCAGCCTGAAACTCCATCAGAAACTTATTGCGACTGGCACCGCCGTCAACAGCAAGCTTTTTGAAATCAAGTGTATTTTGCGTTGCCTTTTTAAATTCCTCGAAGACATCTTTAGTCTGTAATGCTATCCCTTCAAGCGCCGCCCGTACAATATGTTCCCTTTTTGTTCCCCTTGTGATACCAATAATCAAGCCTCTTGCCGAAGGGTCCCAATAAGGTGCACCAAGCCCTGTAAGTGCCGGTATAAAAAAGACATTATCAGAGGACGTTACATTTCTGGCCAGCTCTTCAACTTCATCGGCGCTTTCAATAATTTTTAAACCGTCTCTTAGCCATTGAATAAGTGAACCGCCCACAAAAATACTCCCCTCAAGGGCATATTCCACACTATCTCCAAATTGCCACGAAACTGTGCTTATCAAATTTTCAGATTTGTAAACCTTGGCTTTAGTGGAAGTCATCATAAAAAGCCCTGTGCCATACGTGTTTTTAACAAGGCCATCTCTCCATCCACCATGGGCAAAAAGGGATGCCTGTTGATCACCTATTATCCCCGAAATTGGTATTTCTTTACCAAAAATACTTCTATCAGTGTAGCCAAAAAGATGGTCACTTGGATACACCTTTGGCAATATATCTTCCTCAATATTGAAAAGCTCTAAAAGTTCATTGTCGTATTTAAGGGATTTAATATTAAAAAGCATTGTTCTCGAAGCATTTGTAACATCTGTTGCATGCACTTTACCACCGGTAAGATTATAAAGTATCCAGGAATCCACTGTTCCAAATAAGGCTTTTTTGTCTTTTACGGCAGATTTTACGTTTTCTATATTGTCAATAAGCCACTTTATCTTGGTTGCGCTGAAATATGGGTCAAGAAAAAGCCCTGTTTTTTCCTTTATTAACGTTTTGTGTTCTGAAAATTGTTTGCATATTCCTTCAGTTCTTCTGCATTGCCAGACGATTGCGT
Source organism: Deferrivibrio sp. (assembly GCF_055117995.1). Lineage (NCBI taxonomy): Bacteria > Pseudomonadati > Deferribacterota > Deferribacteres > Deferribacterales > Deferrivibrionaceae > Deferrivibrio > Deferrivibrio sp. Next base: position 14,189 of record NZ_JBSQOT010000012.1, read on the forward strand.
TATAAAGTGGCTTACCTGTCTCTTTGTCCCATATTATTGTGGTTTCTCTCTGATTTGTTATTCCAATAGAAATTATGTTTTCTGCCCTGACCTTTTCGATAACAGTTGACATTACTTTTTTTGTGGTTTCCCATATTTCAGCAGGACTGTGCTCGACCCATCCTTCTTTTGGGAAAATTTGAGTAAATTCGAGGTATGCTGAAGCCACGACATTCCCTTCTTTGTCAAATGCCAAAGCTTTATTGCCCGTAGTTCCAAGATCAAGTGCCAGAATATAGCCGCGCATATTTCCCCCTTATGAAAGCATTTTTGTAAAATATAGATTTGAAATAGATATATTGCAATAAAATCTCTGTTGATATTTTTAACTGAAAGGGTTATTAGGCTGAAAGGTTTTGAGGACGGAGGAAATATGAAAATTATAGCCCACAGAGGTGCTTCGTTTTATTCGCCGGAAAATACTATGAGTGCATTCAAACTTGCTGAAACCTTCAATGTTGATGGTATTGAGATGGATATCCACATGACGAGAGACAAAAAGCTGGTGGTTATTCATGACAAGACTACAGGCCGCACAGGTACAGATAATTTTGAGGTAAAAACAAGTACTTTTTCGAAACTAAAAAAAATAGATGTCGGTAGCTGGTTTGGCGATAGTTTTAACGGGGAAAAAATTCCACTTTTACTGGATGTGGTTGAAAACATCAGTGAAAAGCTTGAGTTTTATATCGAAATTAAGACCGGGACTGAGATAATCGACACATTTTGTGAATTTTTGGATAAAAACAAAGCCGTGAAAAATAATATTACTGTAATAAGCTTTAACTATGATACAGTTTCAGAATTGAAAAAAGTGAGGCCCGATATAAAAGCGCTATGGATTGTGCAATATGGATATAATGTCCAGGTGGAAAAGAATATGTATAAAAAAGTGTTTAAGAAGATAGAAAATGCCAGTTTAAATGGTATATCAACGCATAGTGAGCTTGAACACTGTATCAAGATGGCAAAAACTATCAAAGAAAGCAATCTGATATGGAATGTGTGGACGGTGGACAATCCATTTCTTGCAAAAAAGATGTTAAGCCTTGGTGTGTCATCCCTTACAACAAACAGGCCTGACTGGATTATGCAACATCTTTTTAATGTTGATTAAAAATAGAAGATGCTGCTATTAAATTTATATGCAGCATCTTATTGAATTAGTATATTGATTTTTCAGTTTCAGCATCAAATATATGAAGGTGCGAAAGGTCAAATGTAATTTTCAGCTTTTCTTCAGGAGAAAATACCCTTCTTCCTTCAGATTTTCCTATCAGGTTTATTCCGGAAAAGTCCATATGAAGGTTTGTTTCGTTGCCAAGGGGTTCAACAATTTTTACTACCCCAGTTGTTTCATATGGATAGCCACATGCTTTATTTGTGTCAGAAAGGAACAGGTCTTCGGTTCTGATCCCCATAATTACCCTTTGGCCTTCTTTAATGCTTGATTTTTCTTTTTCAGGGATTGGAAAAATCAAAGAATCGTTTAGTTTAAGGTTAAGCATATTGTTGTGTTTTATAATGCTCCCCGGGATAAGATTCATAGGGGGTGAACCAATAAATCCAGCAACAAATACGTTGGCTGGATTTTGAAATATTTCAAGTGGGCTTCCAACCTGCTCAATATACCCATTTCTCATAACTACAATTCTGTCAGCAAGCGTCATTGCCTCAACCTGGTCATGAGTTACGTAGATTACAGTGTTTTGAACCTGCTGGTGCAATTGCTTGATTTCAAGTCTCATTTGCGTCCTTAATTTTGCATCAAGATTTGAAAGAGGCTCGTCGAAAAGATAAACGGCTGGTCTTCTTACGATTGCACGTCCCATTGCTACTCTTTGCCTTTGTCCACCGGATAGCTCGTGTGGTTTCCTTTGAAGAAGATTGGACAGTTCAAGGATTTCAGCAGCCTCCTTGACACGTTTGTCTATTTCATCTTTTGGCATTTTTCTCAGTTTTAATCCAAAAGCCATGTTGTTATAGACATTCATGTGGGGGTAAAGGGCATAATTTTGAAAAACCATTGCTACATCTCTGTCTTTTGGAGCCAAATCGTTTACAACATTATTGTCAATCTGTATTGTGCCGCTGGTAATATCTTCAAGACCTGCAATCATTCTAAGAGCCGTGGATTTGCCACATCCTGATGGTCCAACAAGGACAACAAATTCTTTGTCATTGATTTCGAGGTTGATATTGTGGATTACCTCAGTCTTGCCATATTTTTTGACAACATCCTTTAAAATTACATTAGCCATAAATAAAATCTCCAAAACATTTGTTTAGTTTAGCTGACCGTGCTTACTATATGATAAAAATGATTTCATATCCAGAAAAAATTAATTGGCAGGGATAAAAAAGTTTGTAATTTTGTAAAATATTGTTTATTAGAGAAGAACAGACTGTTGTATTTTGTTTCACACTATGTAAAATTAGGAGGAAACTATGTCGAGATTCAGAAATATTTGTCTTGTGCTGGCGATGCTTTTGGTTTTTAGTTTTGCTAAAAGTTCATTTGCCAAACCAATTGAAATTGAGTGGTGGCATGCAATGCGTGGTGCCCGTGGTGAAACGGTTCAAAAAATTGTTGATGGCTTCAATAATTCGCAGTCAGACTACAAGGTTGTGGCTGTTTACAAGGGTGAGTATGATGAAGTGCTTAATGCAGGGATTGCTGCGGTACGTGCGCGCAAGCAACCTCACATTATCCAGGTGTTTGAGGTTGGTACTCAAACTATGATGATGTCAGGAGCAATATACCCTGTATATAAGTTAATGGAAGACTATGGCTATAAGATAGACTGGTCAAGGTATCTGCAGCCTGTCCTCTCATATTATGTTAATGAAGACAACAAGCTTATGTCTATGCCATTTAATTCTTCAACACCTGTTATGTTTTACAATGTAGATATGTTTGAAAAGGCAGGAGTTGGAAGACTATCAAAGGATAAACCGATTACATGGGATGAGCTTGGAGAAATTACAAAGAAAATTACCGCTATGGGGGTAAAAGGTGGAATGGTTACTGCCTGGCAGTCATGGACTCAGGTAGAGAACTACAGCGCTATTCACGACCTCCCTTTTGCAACTAAAGCAAACGGTTATGAAGGTCTTGACACTGAGCTTGCAATAAATAATGACAAAATTGTAAATCATATTGCTACTTTAAAAAAATGGATGGATGACGGAAATCGTTTCTTTTACGGTGGACAGAAATATCAAGGTCCAAAATCAGAATTTATTGCTCAGAATGCTGGAGTTTATATAGACTCAGTAGGTGCAATTGCAAAACTTCAGAGTTCTGTAAAAGATTTTAAATGGGATGCTGCTCCTTTACCTGTTGAATCATGGATGAGTGAACCTCAAAACAGTATTATCGGCGGAGCATCTCTTTGGGTATTTGCTGGTAAAAGTAAAAAGGAATACAAAGGTGTTGCTGCATTTTTGAAATATCTTGCCAGTACGGATGTTCAGGTTCTATGGCATAAAGAAACAGGGTATTTCCCAATTACTCTCGATGCTTATGAGAAATTGAAAAAAGACGGTTATTATGACGAATATCCTTATCAGGAAGTTGGTATAAAACAGCTTACACGCCGTAATCCCACAAAGAATTCAAGAGGTATAAGGCTTGGATATTTTGTACAGATTCGTAACATTATAAATGAAGAACTTGAGCTTGTCTGGAGTGGTAAAAAGACAGCGAAAGAGGCTATGGATTCAGCAGTTGAAAGAGGCAATATCAAGCTTCGTGAATTTGAAAAAACATTTAAATAATTTATTAAATAAAATGGGGCAGTAGACTTGCTGCCCCTGAAATTATGGATAGGTTGATATGCTTAGGAAACGTTCATATTTTAAATCAAAAACATTAGCTTATTTTTTGGTAATGCCACAGATTTTGATTACAGCCACCTTTTTCTATTGGCCTGCTATAAGGGGGCTTGTTGCATCTTTTATGAGGTCTGACCCATTTGGGCTTAGAAGTACTTTTGTGTGGTTTGATAATTATATCAATCTTTTTAAAGACCCACTTTATTTGAAATCTATTGTCATTACGCTTGTCTTTAGTGGCTCTGTTGCACTGCTCTCAATATCGGCAGGGCTTTTTCTTGCATCAATGGCCAACAGGGCATTGAAATTTACTGCTTTAACCAGGACGTTGCTGATATGGCCATATGCTATTGCTCCTGCAATATCAGGGATTTTATGGCTCTTTTTATTGCACCCTTCTTATGGCGTTGTTGCTATATGGGTTAACAGAGTGTTTGGTCTTGAATGGAATCCTTTATTGGACAGCAGACATGCAATGCTTATGGTGGTCTTGGCAAGTTCCTGGAAAAATATCAGTTATAATTTTGTTTTTTTTATGGCAGGGCTTCAGGCTATTCCAAAATCACTTATTGAAGCGGCTGCAATGGATGGCGCAAGCCCTTTTAGAAGATTTTGGACTATTACTTTCCCTTTGCTCTCACCTACGATGTTTTTTGTGACGGTAATGACAATTATATTTTCATTTTTTGAATCTTTTGGTGTTATTCATGCAGTAACACAAGGTGGGCCTGGAGGCTCTACAAATATTCTTGTTTATAAGGTTTATCAGGATGGTTTTATTGGTTTGAACTTGGGGTCGTCATCCGCGCAGTCAGTTGTACTGATGCTTTTGATAGTTTTTATTACAATTTTGCAATTTAAATTCGTTGAAAGAAAAGTTCAATATACAGGGTAGAAATATGATGGTAGAAAAAACTCCCAAACTTGATTTGTTTACATATATATCTTTGATAATAGGGATTATCGTTGTAGGATTTCCGATATTTTATGCTATTATAGCTGCCACTTTGCCGCTGGATGAGGTTTCGAAAGTGCCGATGCCACTTATTCCGGGCGATCAATTTTTCGATAATATAAAAGAGGCCTGGGTAAAAGGCAATCTTGGAACTCTGCTTTTTAACTCGTTTGTTATGGCTTCAGGGATTACAATCGGCAAAATAATCGTGTCTCTTTTTGGAGCGTTTTCCATTGTTTATTTTGAATATCGTTTCAGAGCTTTAGTTTTTGCAACAGTCTTTTGCACTTTAATGCTTCCGGTGGAAGTAAGGATTGTTCCGACATATGAAATGGCGGCTAATCTTTTTGGTCCACTGCAGGGTTTATTTGATGCTCTTGGTCTAAATTCAATTATAAGTTGGTTTGCCGGACACGATATAGAGGTTAACCTCGAACTTAGTTTGCTGGATAGTTACGCAGGGCTTATTCTCCCTTTGACGGCATCTGCCACCTGTACATTTTTGTTCAGACAATTTTTTCTCACGATACCTGAAGAGTTGTGTGAAGCAGCAAAGATGGACGGTGCATCTCCAATGACATTTTTCTGGAAAATACTTGTTCCTTTGAGTAAGACCAATATTGCTGCACTTGTAGTGATTGAATTTGTTTACGGGTGGAATCAGTACTTGTGGCCGTTACTTATTACTACCAGTGCAGATATGACAACTGCAGTAATCGGTTTGCAACATTTAATTCCATCTCCTGAAGATCCGCCTACCTGGAATATAGCAATGGCAGGGGCATTGTTGGTGGTTATGCCTCCCGTACTGGTGGTTCTTTTTATGCAAAGATGGTTTGTAAAAGGGCTTGTGGAAAGAGAAAAATAATATAAACTAAATATTTTTATTAAAAATTTAAGAGGAAATATATGGAAAGATCTGTACATATCCAAAGGATGATAGACGCTGATAGTTACGATTTGCTTGTAATAGGTGGTGGCGCCACTGGAAGTGGTATTGCCGTGGACGCTGCTTCGAGGGGACTAAAAGTACTGCTTGTTGAAAAAAATGACTTTGCAGAAGGAACAAGCAGCAGAAGTACAAAGCTTGTACATGGTGGTGTAAGATATCTTGAAAAAGCTGTCAAGCATCTGGATAAAGAGCAGTACTATTTTGTGAAGGAAGGGCTGTTTGAAAGAGGGGTAATTTTGAAAAATGCTCCGCACCTTACAAACAAAATAAAATTTGTTACCCCTTTATATAAATGGCATGAATTACCATATATTTACTCCGGCTTGAAGTTATATGACATATTGTCAGGGAAAATGAGGCTTGGCAAAAGCAGGCTACTTTTTAAAAATGAGACAAAGCAGAAACTTCCTATTGTAAATGACAAAGGGCTAAAGGGGGGTGTATTATATTTTGACGGACAGTTCAACGATGCAAGAATGGCTGTAATGCTTGTAAAAACTGCTGTCAATAACGGTGCAACAGCTATTAACCATATGGAAGTTACAGGTCTTATAAAGGAAAATGGTGTTGTAAGTGGGGCTGTATTAAAAGATAATATAAGTTTTAAACAATATAATGTCAGGGCAAAAGCTGTTGTCAATGCTACGGGGGCGTATGCTGATTTTATCAGAAAGATGGATGATGAAAATGCTGAACCAGTTTTAAAGGTAAGCTCTGGCATTCACATAGTTCTTGATAAAAAGTTTGCTCCAACAGATTATGGGATGATGATACCTGAGACAGATGATGGCCGGGTTATATTTGTGCTCCCCTGGGAGGGGTATGCTCTGGTTGGTACAACTGATGACCCGACAACGATAAAAGACCATCCTGATGTTACCGAGAATGAAATAGAATACGTATTGAAACAGATTAGTAAATATTACAAAAATCCGCCCAGAAAAGAGGATATTTTGTCGGCCTGGTCTGGTATAAGACCTCTTGTAAAAGACCCGGATGCAACAACTACGGAGGAAATATTAAGGAATCACTATATTGAAGTAAGCAATTCAAAACTTGTGACTATTACAGGTGGGAAGTGGACAAGTTACAGACGTATGGCTGAAGATGTTGTTGACAGGGTTGTAAAAGAGTTTTCTTTTAAGGCGGGGCCATGTATTACCGTTGATCTTAAAATAGCAGGTGGAGAAAATTTTGACCCGGAAGGATTTAAAATTTTGAAAAACAAATATAATATTGACAATGATATCGCAATTCATTTGCACAAGTCTTACGGAAGCCTTGCAGAAGAGGTTATAGGCTCATGTGATATGGAAATGGGGCTTACAAGACTTGAAAAGGAACACCCATATATCGAGGCTGAAGTATATTACTGCGTAAAAAATGAAATGGTTGTCCATGTGGTAGATTTTCTTATAAGAAGGATTCCTTTAGGTCTTTTAGATAAAAAAGCTGCAAAACATGCGTCAAAAAGAGTTCTGGAAATTATGGCACATCTTCTTGGATGGGATGATGTTAGAATTTCTTTGGAGCAACAGCTTATTAATGAACGTTTCGATGGAGCTATTTAACAATGAGCGATACTTTGAGAATTGGGCATAATACAGGATTTAGTTTAAAGGGGAAAAAAGCGTTTATTTTCGACCTTGATGGTACGGTTTATCTTGGAAACACTCCCATTCAAAACACAATAAATTTTATAAAAGACAATTATAAAAAATACAAATTTTATTTTATGACAAACAATACATCCAAAAACATCAAAGAATATATAAATAAGTTAAATCATTTTGGTATTCCTGCAACAATTGATAGTATCATTTCACCTTTAATTCCCCTTATCGATTATTTAAATAGAGAAAAAATAAAAAAGATATTCCCTCTGGCAAATACAAGTATGAAAAATTACTTGGTAGAAAAAATTTCTGATATTGTTTTTACAGATAATGTACAGGAATGTGAGGCTGTGGTTATGGGATTTGATACCGAGCTTACATACGATAAGCTAAAAAGTGCTGCATATCTTCTTGCTGACAAAAATATCAGGTATCTTGCCACACATAGTGACAATGTCTGTCCTACTGATAAAGGTGATATCCCTGACGTGGGTTCATTTATAGCTCTTTTTGATAAAACTGTTAAAAGGTTGCCGGATAAGATTTTTGGCAAGCCAAATAAAATATTGCTTGAGCCTATATTAAAGGAGTTTAAAGAGAGTGAACTGGTAGTGGTGGGGGACAGAATTTATACGGACAAGTTGCTGGCAAACAACGCCGGAATAGATCTTGTACTTGTATTAAGCGGTGAAACAAAATTAGAGCATTTAAAAAGTATTGATAAACTGCCGGAATTAATTGTTGAAGACTGTGGTGAACTAAGTAAGTTTTTTTAAAGCTTTCTCAATATCGGCTACTGAATATCCTGCCGAGAAACAGCCAAGGCCTGCTTCACTGTTGAAATATTCGACCTTTTCGAGAAGTTCGTCTATTATATCTTCGGGGCCGCTATTGATATTTATGATTTTTTCCAAGATAAAATCAGGTAATTCACTTTATCTGTTTTGCCTTTTTGCCAATTCATGAAGCTGCTTTATTTTTTCCATGTAATAAATATATTAATAACTCAAGCAGTGCAACATCATTTATAAATTCAATATAAACTTATTTAAGATTTTTTAAAATTTCATCGGCGTACTTTGGGTATAGAGCCCTTATGCAATCAGGGCAAAGACTATGGGTGAAGTCAAGCTGATGCTTTTCGGAAAGATAACTTTCCAGTTTATGCCAATTGCCATTTTCGTCCCTGATTTTTTTGCAGTGCGAGCATACAGGCAGCAAATCCCTTAAGTTTTTTATCTCAATAATTGCTCTTTCAAACTCTCTGTTTTTGTGGTGCAGGCTGTTAATAATACTGTTATAGTTTTTTGAAAGTATAAGCAGCTCTTTTATCTTAAGCTTCTTGTATTTTTCTATAGGCTGCCCTCTTTTTATGCTGGTTAAAATTTTTCTGAAAGGGATAAAAAACGATTTTTTATAGCTTATTATATTGCCAACAAAAGTAATATAAATAATTATCAAAAAAACTAACTCAACTAAAAGCAATGTCAATATTGTAAAGTATATCTCTTTTTTATTTAAAGAAATTTCAACTATTATGCTTCCAAGTACATTTTCCATATAATTGAAATCGGATATTTTAAAGAAGTATTTTCTGAGCATAAAAGAGTCCAATATAAATTCTCTTTCAGGTGAAATTATAAATTTTCTTACTGCTTCAGGTAAAGTTGTATTTGATTTATTTACAAGGTCGAATGTATCCAGGACATTATTTCCACCTGAGTAATACATAGAAGCTTTCAAATTTTTATCATTTATTTCAATTAAAGGAGAAAATTTCAAAAATTCCGTGTCGATACCGATTTGCAGAAATATGTCCAGATTTTTAATATAAGAAAAGGTGTATATCCTAAAAGTATTTGTGGCCGGTGTATACACAGGGAATGTTATGTTTACATAATTATCATTATTTTTACTTAAAACTTCTTCTGCCACAATTCTGGCGTCTTCAAACTGCTTTAAATCGAGGTTTTTTTCTTCTGGCAAGGTAGTGCTTGCAACAATAAGGTCTCTGCCAATTAGCGCGATATCCGCGTTACTTCCCGATTCCTGTATTAGCATTTTCTGAAATTTATTTATAATCTCTTCACTGTTTTCAGGATGTTGTGACAGAGTGTTTGATAATTTGATGTGTTCATTTTTTATTTTGTCGGCAAGTCTGTTTACCCTTTTTTCCTCTTCTGCAAAATAGTAGCTGACTATTTTATTCAGGCTATTTACTACATCGTTATACCTTTTTATAGAGTTTGTATATATTGAGTAGCTTACAAGACACAATGAGATTACAATCAGTAAGGTGATAATTAATATTAATCTGGTTTGCTTTTTTAAAAAAAGTGTCAAAATTGAAAACATAACAAGTTATAAAAAAACAAATTTGTTTTTGCAATAAATTAATTATCCCTTTTTATCTTTCCTCTTGCAAGCGAAGCAAATATCCCTGAAAAATTCAGAATCGCAAACATTGTAAATAAAATTTTTAAACATTTTATAAAAAGAGTATAGTGTTCGGGCATTATTCTTACCTTCCCTATAAAAACTGAAAATACCACTATAACTATTGCCATGCTAAACATCTGCCCGGTAAGTCGCATTGTGCCGAATATGGCCGAAGCAATGCCGTAATGTTTCTTGTCTACCGAACTCATTATAGCATTTGTATTGGGAGAGGAAAATAGAGCGAAGCCAAATCCGATTAACATTAAGATGGCAACAATACTGAGGATTTCTGTGGAGTCTGATATTGTAGAAAAATAAAAAAGTCCTGCTGTCATAAGCCCCATTCCTATTGAAGCAATAATTCTTGGCTCAATTTTATCGGAGAGTTTGCCCGCAAATGGAGAAAATAGTGTCATCATTATTGGTTGGGATAACAGTACAAGACCTGCCTGTTGTGGCGATATCCCTTTAATATATTGCAGATATAAGCTCATCAGAAAACTTATTGCAAATGTTGAAGTGTAATTGATAAATGCCGCAAGGCTTGAAAAAGTAAAGGTTATGTTGTTTATAAAAATATTGAAATTGATGACCGGGGAAGATACTTTCCGTTCTACATAGTAAAAGATTGCCAAAAGTAGAAAACCTGCTGATAAAAAGATAATTGATTTGATTGTGGGCACAGCTGAAAAACCTAAAAGTATTAGCAAAATCGACAGAATATAAGTAATTGAGCCTGATAAATCAAATTTTTCACTTTTTGCATCAGCCCATTCTGTCTTGATATGCTGGTATGCAAATATTAGTATAATGAGGCACAGCGGGATTTGAAATAAAAATATGCTTCTCCATCCAAAATGTTCTGTCATTATCCCCCCTAAAAAAGGGCCGCTGCTTAAACCGGTGTACACAGCTGATACATTTATTCCCAAAACCCTACCCCTTTTCTCGGGAGGAAATACAGAGGTAAGAATTGCGATGTTTGTACTAAATACTGCTGCGCTGCCAATACCCTGGACTATTCTTGCAAGAATCAATGTCATGGCAGATTGTGATACTGAAGCCATTATTGTGGCAGCAAGATATATAAATATTCCTAAGTTGAAAAATCTTTTTCTTCCGTAAATATCTGCAAGTTTACCTGCTGGTACAAGAAAAACTGCGGCAGAAAGAATATATGAAGATGTTATCCAGTTTAATTTTATTGCATCAACTATAAACTCCCTTTCTATAGAGGGGAGAGAGATATTGATGGATGATGTCATAAAAGGGGCGATAAAAGAGGAAAGGGCTACAACAAAAAGTATTATATTTTTGTTTTCTTTTGCCGAAAAAAAATGTTGCATAAGTAATTATTACGTATAATTAAAAAATTTACAACAAAATTTAAAAGTGAAGTTAGTAATTGTCTTTTATCTCATATTTTTCAAGACGGTAAAGCAAAACATGTCTTGGAATACAGAGATATTCGGCAGCTTTTGATTTATTTCCGTTAAATTTTTCCAGGGATTTCAAGATTATCTCTTTTTCGAAAGCCAAAATGTCAAATGAATCATTCGGAAGGTTTAAGGTGAGGCAAGATTTAACATTATCCGTACCTTTATTTAAAAAATCAATGGTTAATCTTCCATCTTTTGCCAAAATTGCCATACGGTAAACAGCGTTTTCAAGCTCTCTTATGTTTCCTGGCCAATCGTAATTTTGCAGCTTGGCTAATATGTCTTTGTCAACTTGTATATGTTTGTAGCCATATTTTTTTAGGAAGAAATCCACGAGCTCCGGTATATCCTCTTTCCTTTCCCTTAAAGGGGGGATTGTAATAGGGAATATGTTGAGTCTGTAATAAAGGTCTTCCCTGAATTGCCCTTTTTCTACAAGTATTTCAAGATTTTTGTTTGTGGCGGCTATTACCCTTACATTGACATATTCCAGGGAGCCTGCCCCTACCGGCTGAATTTCCCCTTCCTGTAAAAATCTGAGAAGTTTTGCCTGCATATCAAGAGGTATTTCACCTATTTCGTCCAGAAAAAGTGTACCTTTGTCGGCATTCTTTATTTTCCCTGTTTTATCTCTGTCAGCTCCGGTAAAAGACCCCTTTTTATGTCCAAATAGTTCGCTTTCGAAAAGATTTTCAGGTATGGCTGCACAATTTACTGCCACAAATGGTTTGGTGGCCCTGTTACTTTGATAATGAATTTGTTTTGCAAAAAGCTCTTTGCCTGTACCACTTTCTCCATATAATAAGACTGGGGCATCTGTTTCTGCTACTTTTTCAATGAGATTCATAACAGTTTTGAATTTGGGACTTTTACCGATTAAATTAGGTCTGAATGTATTTTTAACAAAGTCTTTCAGCTGCATATTTTCATTTTCAATCTTTTTAAAGTTTGCAGCCTTTTTTACAGTATTTATAAGGACTTCATTTTCAAAAGGTTTGGGAATGTAGTCATAGGCGCCTGCCTTAATAGCATTTACTGCATCAGCGATATTTCCGTAAGCGGTTATAATTATTACAATTGAGTTTAAGTTATTTTTTAATATGAAATTAAGAATATCGTTTCCGTTTGCCCCGGGTAGTTTTATGTCTGTAATAACTATGTCGTAATTTTTCTTTACTATAAGCTCAAGAGCCTTGTCCCCTCTGTTTGAATGTTCAATAGTAAACCCTTCGTCTTCAAGCATTATCTTTATAAGTGTTGCAAGGGTTTCGTTATCTTCAACAAGCAATATTTTCATCGGTTACCCTTTTGAATGTAATGATAAATTTTGCCCCATTGTCGTTTACAATATCAAGTTTTCCGCCATGTTCATTGATTATTTTCATTGTAATTGTAAGCCCTAAGCCAGATCCTGTTTCTTTTGTAGTATAAAATGGTTCAAAGATTTTTTCCATAATACTTTCAGAGATGCCACTTCCGTTATCTTTGATAGAGAAAATTACATAATATTTGCTGCACTCGGCAGAAAATTCAATGAGTTTTTCTTTTTTACCATTAAGTCTTAATTCTTCCACAGAATTTAAAAATATATTGATAAATGCCTGTTTCAGGTTATTAAGGTCACCTTCAATAAAGGTATTTTTGTCACATTTAAAATTTTCTTCAATTTTTATATCTTCTTTTGTTGATTTTATGGCAAGCTTTAGCCATTCCAAAAGCTCATTATAAAAATTTTCTACATTGATTTGGCGGGTTTCATTTTTGCCAAATTTGGCATACTGCAAGAATCTATCCACAAAATTATTTAACCTGTCTATTTCTGAAATCAGAATATTAATAAGCTGTTCAACATTTTTGCCCTGCTTTATAAGATTTGCAGCAGATTTTAAAGATGCAAGCGGATTTCTGATTTCGTGTGCGATACCTGCAGATAACTGACCTAACGCCCTGAGTTTTTCAGATTTGGCAAATTCCTTTTCCATTCTAATTTTTTCTTCTGTCGCTGCTTCCAGCTCTTTATAGGCATTTTGAACTTTTATTTTTTCAAGATAAAGTTTTTGGGAATAAAATCCCGCAAATATACCAAGTGTATACATCATCAACACTTCCACAAAGCTGCGCAAATGATAGTGTTTGAGCTCAAATATGTTTAAATAAATGTTGGGGGCATAAGATACGGTAATTACAAATGAAGCCAATATCCCGCCAATAAGTCCATAATTCATTGCTATTATTATGACAATTATGTAGAGCATGTAGTAGTGCACTATGTGTATTATACTGAAATCCGAAGGGGTGGTGTGGTGAAAAAACATTGTTACAAGAAAGAAAATAAGAGAAAAAAGCCCGACAAATTTATTGCCGGGGATATAATATTTTTTAATTGACAATCTGCCCATCCTTCATTGTAATTATCCTTTCTGCAAAGTCAGCCATACTTTTATCGTGTGTTACCATCAATATAGTGTAACCTTCATTGTTAAGTTGTTTGAAAATATTTGCCACAATCATACTGTTTTCAGCATCAAGGTTCCCTGTAGGTTCGTCAGCAAAAATCACCTTTGGCTTTTTTATAAGCGCCCTTGCTATTGCCACTCTTTGCTGCTCACCACCCGAAAGCTGATTTGGCAGTCTGTCGTACTTTCCGTTCAAGCCTACTTTGTCAAGACACTCTTTTGCATACTCAATATCTTCTTTTTTTACCGGTGTAAAACTTTTTGAGCAAGGTAAAAGTACATTTTCAAGTGCAGTCAGATATGGGATAAGATAGTGAAACTGAAAGATAACAGAAAATTCCTCATTTCTCAGTTTGTTCAACTCTTTTTCCTTTACATCGAAGTAGTTAATGTCATTATAACATATTTTGCCAGAATCAGCTTTCATAAGTGTTGACAGGATGTTTAATAGTGTACTTTTGCCTGAGCCGGATTTACCTAAAATGGCTACAAATTCCCCCGCATCAATTTCAAGGGTCAAATCTTTTAAGACATGTGTTTCAATTTTTCCGTTATAGTAAAATTTATTTAGATTTTCTGTACTTAACATATTATACCTCTTTTATAATGCAATAAGTGCTTCAGACGGAGTTATTTTTGCTGCTTTTGCTGCTGGTAGACTTGATGAGATTATGGCAATTAAGCCAACAGCAATAACAACCAGGACACTTTCCAGGAAACTGAATGTTATTTTTCCAGCTTCAATGTGCAGAATATCAAGTATTTTGAAACTTAAAAAATATCCGCTTGTATAACCAACCAGACCTGACATTATACCTATTAAGAGAGCCTCGGTAATAAAAATTATAAATATATTTGACTTGGAATATCCCACCGCTCTTAATATGCCGATCTCTTTTTTCCTTTCTGTAACGGAAGAGAGCATAAATATAGCAAGCATAAAGCATGCAATAAAAATAATTACTCCACTTAAAATAGCAGCGAGTTTTTCTACAAAGTGTACGGCTGACATTCTTTGTTTTACCAGTTTCTGGACGGCATTGATTTCTGAATCTGGAATGGCGACTTTAATTTGATTGACTATGTCTTCAATAGGACACCCTGCACAAAGTGCTGACACTTCGACAAAATTAATTTTATTGGTTTCACCTGTGAGGTTTTGCAATTGGTGCAGGTTAGCAAAAATAAGATTATCCTCTTCAGAACCGGTACTTTCAATTACACCTGAGATTGTAAAATTGCTGCCATAAAGCTGTATTTTATCACCCATATTTTTATTAAGTTTTTTGGCAATATTTGAACCTATAATTACTTCATCTCCCCTTTCAATCATTTTTCCTGAAATATTCCAGTAGCTTTTTATTTTTATCTCTTCTTGTGGGACGATACCAACTACGCCTACCAATTTATCTTCTAATTTAGCTGCTTTTACTAGTTTTGGAGCTACAGCACTTATGTTTTTATTAAACTCAATGTTTCTTATTTTTTCTACAACATCAGTTTCAGGAAGGTATTTAACCTCGTAAGACAAATTTCCAAGCTGTACCCCGCCGTAAGAAATATTTATCTCATCCGTTTTCGGGTACACAAGTATGTTTGCACCAAACTTGTTCATCTTTTCTTCCAGAGCTTCTGAAACTGTGGAAGAGACTTTGTTAAGTGCGACAGAAGAAGTAATGCCTATTGCAAATACGAATATTAAAATAGCTGTTTTAAAAAACTTTACCTTCAGGTTTTTAAACGGAATCGTAAAAATATTCATATTTTTACCCTAAAAATAGAATGAGCCTTTTTTAATGTCGGCAACTTGTATTTCAAGAAAGCTACCATTTACACTTCTGTTTAATGGTGCTGGATTGCAACCACCTTTTTGCACATTTATCTTTGATTCGTGAAATCTTTGCCCGCAATTATTACAAATTACAAAATCACTTTCCTGACGATACCCTTTTTTTTCCGGATAGCATACGTCGCAAGCATCAAAAGCTGCTCTTATGGTCCCGTCATTGCTTTGCAATACAAAAAATTTAACAGGTTTGCCATTGTTATCATATTCATAGTAGTGAATATTACCGTCACTTACTTTGGAAACGGGTATTTTAACGATTCCATTTTCCGCTTTTACTTTTTCATATTTGCCACTCTGGCAGCCAACTAAGAAAATTAATGTAATAAAGCTAAAAAGTAACTTTTTCATATTACACCTCACAAATTTTTTGAATAACTGAGCAATTCTTTTGCCATATTTGTAAATATTTGATAAATAGTATTTGTTAACCATATAAATTAAAAGTATGTAGAATATTCTCTATAATTTGTGTAGAATATTCTACATTATGAAGCTCTTTTTTGGGATGTTTAAAGAATTAGATGTGAAAATAGCATTGTAAAATGATTAATATGAATTATAATTGTTAAATGAGAATAATTATAAAAACAGTATTTCTTTTTTTTGTTTTTTCACAACTAAGCTTTTCTTTTACTGCTGATATTCATAAAAAATTCGATAATGTTTTAAAGACATACGTGTCAAATGGATTAGTTGACTACAAATCTTTGTTACAAAATAGAAAACAGTTTGATGACTATTTGTTATCTTTGTCATATGTGAAAGAAAGTGAATATAATTCATGGGACACTAACACAAAACTTTCTTTCTTAATTAATCTTTACAATGCAGCAACTTTACAGCTAATCATTGATAATTACCCTGTAAAATCGATAAAAGATATTGGTAATATTTTCAGCGGTCCCTGGGATAAAAAGGTTGTCAAACTGTTTGGTAATAAAATTTCTCTTGATAATCTTGAGCACGATATTATCCGTAAGCAGTTTAATGAACCACGAATTCATTTTGCGCTGGTATGTGCTGCAAAAGGGTGTCCCCCGCTTCGCTTCGAAGCCTATACAGGGAAGAAGCTTGATGCACAGCTTAATGAGCAAGTACAAGAATATTTACAGTCAAACTATGGGATGGTGGTGGATTACCAAAAAAATACTGTTTTTCTGTCCTCTATATTTAAATGGTATGATGAAGATTTTAGCTCGATAGATGATTTTATTAAAAAATATTCTTTAATAGATATAAAAAATTTTAATAAAAAATGGATAAAGTATGACTGGAGCTTAAATGAAAAATAAGTACGGTTTGTTTTGGAGGTAAGATGCAGGAAATTTTAAATGAGAAACATCGCTTAAAAGACTATAGCTGGAATTTTACTGAAAATGGGGAGATGAGGGCATACGTAACGCCAACTAAGTTAAAAGAGCTCTGGTTTCACACGGGAACAATTTGTAATTTGAGATGCCCATTTTGCTTTGAAGGCTCATCACCCAACAACAACAGGATAGAGCAGCTGACACTTTCTGATATTAAACCTTTTATAGAAGAAGCGTTGGAGATAGGTGTAGAAAGGTTTTCCTTTACAGGTGGTGAACCTTTTGTAAATAAAGAGTTTATTAAAATACTTGACTATGCGCTTAATTTTAAAGATTGTCTGGTTTTGACAAATGCTACAGAGCCACTACTTAAAAATTTAGACAAGATTAAATCTTTTGCCAACAAACCTAACAAGCTTACTTTTAGAGTAAGTCTTGATTCTTATGATGAAACTGTTCACGATAAAAATAGAGGTAAAGGTAAATTTAAGCTTTCTCTTGAATTGTTAAAAAAAATATATGAAATGGGTTTTGATGTATCAGTTGCCAGCCAAGCTTCTGTAAATGAATCTATTTCAAATATAAATGAAAATTTTGCAAAACTTTTTAATCAGTCAGGACTACTTGAAACAATGGAAATAGTATCTTTTGTAGATTTAAAGCGCCCAGGTGCTGCAGTAAAAGTACCTGAAATAACAAAAGCCCAGCTTTATTCCACCAAAAGTGATGAAGAGATAGAAAATTTAATGTGTAGTTACAGCAAAATGGTTTTAAAAAAAGATGGTAAAGTAAGTGTCTATGCATGCACTTTGGTAGATGATGACGAACAATATGATTTGGGCAGCACACTTAAAGAGGCAATGCAGGCAAAAGTATCTCTTAAGCATCATAGATGTTTTATATGCTATTCTGATGGGGTGTCATGTAGTCAATTAAGCAGTAAAATAGCCAAAAAGCAAAGAGAGGAAGGTATGATTACGAAAGAAGCAGCTGTGAATAAAGATGATATAAAAGAGTACTATGGTAAGGTTTTAAAGACAAAATATGATTTAAAAACATCAGCTTGTTGCTCTACCGAGTCGGTTCCTGACTATGTAAAAAGTATACTTTTGGATATTGAAGAGGAGATTTTGGATAAATTTTATGGGTGTGGCTCTCCGATTCCTCTGGCAGTAGAGGGTTGCACGGTGATTGACCTTGGGTGTGGCACGGGAAGAGATGCCTACATCCTTTCCAGGCTTGTTGGCGAAAACGGGAAAGTAATTGGCGTTGATATGACAGATGAACAGCTTGATGTAGCTAAAAAATATATTGATTTAATGACCGAAAAATTTGGTTTTAAAAGTCCAAACATAGAATTTAAAAAAGGGTATATAGAAGAGCTTGACAAGTTGGGCATAGAGGACAATTCCGTCGATGTGGTGATATCAAATTGTGTGGTAAATCTCTCATTTGATAAGTCAAAATTATTGAAGGAAATTTTTAGGGTATTAAAGCCAGGCGGTGAGCTTTATTTTTCCGACGTGTTTGCGTCAAGAAGAATCCCTGATGAATTGAAAACAGACCCGGTGTTGATAGGTGAATGTATCGCCGGAGCATTTTATATTGAGGACTTTAGAAGAGCTGTTTCTAAACTTGGATATCCTGATGTAAGAATTGTTTCTTCAAGAGAGATAGAAATAAATAATCCTGAAATAAAACAAAAAGTTGGGATGGCAAAACTTTATTCCAGGACTGTTAGGGTATTCAAGATAGAAGATTTGGAAGATAGATGTGAAGACTACGGTCAGGTTGCTATTTACCTTGGCACAATACCTCAGGAGCCAAATTTTTTTATGTTGGATGATCACCACATATTTGAAAAGGGGAAACCGATGCTTGTTTGCGGCAACACTGCGTCAATGTTGTCTCAGACAAGATACTCCAAACATTTTAAAGTTTTTGGTGATCGCTCCACTCATTATGGGCTATTTGATTGTGGTGATGATAAACAAAATAATGATGAACCGAAAAATGCCTGTGGTTGTTAAATGAAAAAATATCTAAAGCTACTGCTTGCCACACTGATTATTTTATTGCTTGTTTTTGCCGGTAAATATTATGGGCTTTCAGAAAAGTTTGGTGATTTTAGAGAGTGGGTAGCCTCAAAAGGAGCCTGGGGTCCCATTATTTTTATGGGGGTTTATGCACTGGCTACTGTAACGGCAATCCCCGGTTCGGCACTGACCATAATGGCAGGAGCGATTTTTGGCTCGATTGTAGGGGTTGTGACGGTTATATTTGGAGCAACCATTGGCGCATCGCTGTGCTTTCTGATTTCAAGATATTTTGCAAGGGATTTTGTAGTATCACTTTTGTCAAAAAGTGAAAAGTTTAAAAAATTAGATGATATGACTGAGAAAAATGGAGCAATAATTGTAGCTATTACAAGGCTTGTTCCGCTTTTCCCTTTTAATCTCCTTAACTATGGTTTCGGACTTACAAAAGTACCTTTTATGACGTACGTCTTTTGGTCTTTTATATGTATGCTGCCCGGGACAGTCCTTTATGTAGTTGGGACGGATGCTGTAACTACTGCAATCAGGGAAGGTAAAATCCCCTGGGTGCTTGTAGCTGTGGTATTACTGATATTTGCAATCCTATTTTTGCTTGTCAAAAAAGCAAAGAGTAAAATCAAGGAATAAATATGAGCAGCCTTAATCTATCACCAAAAGATATTTATAATGAAAAACTTTTGAGCAATGTTCATCCAAAAGACTGGGTGAATCCTGAACCTGAGCCAATTTATAATCTTGTTGTTTTGGGTGCTGGTACTGCGGGGCTTATAAGTGCGATAATAACTGCCTCATTGGGCGGGAAAGTGGCTCTTGTGGAAAAAGATTTGATGGGCGGCGATTGTCTGAATGTTGGCTGTGTCCCTTCCAAGTCTTTGATTGCATCAGCTAAAGCTGCTCATATGTTAAAAAATGCAGGAATCTACGGTTTTGAAAAAACTCAGCCAGATAGAGAAAATTTTGTTAATGTAATGGAGCGGTTGCGCAAGATAAGGGCTGAAATTAGTAAAAATGATTCAGTTAGAAGATACAGGGAGCTTGGCGTTGATGTCTTTTTAGGAGAAGGGCGTTTTATATCAGAAAATTGCCTTCAGGTTGCTGGTAATAGACTTTTGTTTAAGAAAGCTGTGATTGCAACAGGTGCAAAGGCATTTGTGCCTGACATACCTGG
Source organism: Deferrivibrio sp. (assembly GCF_055117995.1). Lineage (NCBI taxonomy): Bacteria > Pseudomonadati > Deferribacterota > Deferribacteres > Deferribacterales > Deferrivibrionaceae > Deferrivibrio > Deferrivibrio sp. The sequence goes on from NZ_JBSQOT010000012.1 coordinate 34,306, forward strand.
CATTAAAGATATAGAGTTTCTTACCAACGAAAATGTATTTAATCTTGAAAAGTTGCCTGAAAAACTTGCCATTGTTGGGGGCGGCCCTATTGGATGTGAGCTTGCACAGGCATTTGCAAGGCTTGGTTCAACTGTTTTTATTATTCAAAACTCGAGACTTTTGCCAAGGGAAGATAACGAGGCTTTAGAGATTATCAAAAATGTCTTTAAAAGAGAAGGGATAGAGATTTTTGAAAATTCAAGAATAGCTAACTTTAGTAATTTAGGTGGCGGTAAGAAGGGGATTTTTCTTGTCAGTGATTCTAAGATGATTGAGCTGGAAGTGGATGAAATACTGATATCAGTAGGAAGAAAGCCCAATGTCGAGAATATAGGTCTTGAAAGTGCAAATGTTAAGTATGATATAAAGCGGGGGATTCTTGTAACCGACTACTTGCAAACCACAAATAAGAATATATATGCCGCCGGGGATTGCTGCATGAAATGGAAATTTACTCATGCAGCAGATGCAGCTGCTCAGATTGTTGTTCAAAATGCACTTTTTATGGGTAGAAAAAAACTTAGCAAGGTTGTTATGCCGTGGTGTACTTATACCGACCCTGAAGTTGCCCATGTGGGAATATATGAAGAGGAAGCAGCTGCCAAAGAGATTGATGTAGAGTATTTTAAATTTGATATGGATGAGAACGATAGGGCGATAACAGAAGGGGAGACAGAAGGCTTTGTGAAAATTATGGTGAAAAAAGGGACAGACAAGATATTGGGGGCGACAATTGTAGCATCTCAGGCCGGTGAAATGATTAATGAAGTTACATTTGCCATTGCAAATGGGATTGGGCTGTCAAAATTTTCTCAAGTTGTGCATCCATATCCTACAAGAAGTGAGGCTATAAAACGTGTAGCAGGACTTTACAATAAAAGCAGGCTCACACCAAGGGTTGCAAATATTTTGAAATGGTGGCTCAGATTAAACAGAAGATGAAACCTCATCGAGACAATTTATTGATAATTTTTACAAAATTTCCAGAGCCTGGATTTTCAAAAACAAGATTAATTCCTTCTATTGGTCCCTTTAATGCGGCAAATCTTCAAAAGCTAATGACAGAGTTTGTTGTGAAGCAAGCCAGAAAGCTAAATATTTCATTTGAGATTAGATATACGGGTGCAGATTTAAGTAAAATGAAATGCTGGTTAGGTGAAGACTTGGTTTATAAAAAACAGTCAGAGGGTAGTCTGGGTGAGAGGTTGAAAAATGCATTTGAGGATGGGTTTAATAATGGCTACAAAAAAATAGTTGCAGTTGGAAGTGATTGTCCTGACTTAAGGGCAGATACAATTGCGATGGCATTTGAGTATCTTGAAAATAGTCGTTGTGTGATTGGTCCTGCTAAAGATGGCGGATATTATCTTATTGGTCTTTCGGAAATGAAGGAAGATATATTTACTGGTATATCATGGGGGAGCAGTAAAGTATTATCTGAGACAATTTCAAGGTTGAAACAATATATTTTGCTTCCAAAATTGGCAGATGTGGATGAATTTGAGGATATACCCCTTAGAATATCGGTAATTATTCCGGTTTTAAATGAAGAGACAAACCTCGATAGGATTATAAATGAGATACTCGAAGCCTTCAATGTTGAAATAATAGTGGCTGATGGAGGAAGCAGTGACAGAAGCTTGGAAATAGCAGAAAAATACAATGTTAAGATAGTCAGATGTGAAAAAGCTCAAAGAGCTTTTCAAATGAATAAAGGCGCTGAAAATTCTACCGGAGATATATTGTTTTTTTTGCATGCGGATTCTTATCTGCCTGAAAACTGGGACGTTGCAGTAAGAAATACACTGAAGGGTAAAGATGTGATTTTTGGACACTTTATTTTTGGGATAAAAGAAGATTTTCGTGGCAGATGGTTAATAGAATTGGGGACAAATTTCAGGGCAAAAATATTGAAAAAACCTTATGGTGATCAGGGTTTTTTTATAAAGAGAGAAGATTTTTTTATGTCAGGGAAATTCCCAGATGTTCCCATACTTGAAGATGTGTTGTTTGTTAAAAATGTAAAAAAATATGGCAAAATAAGTTGCTGCAATTCTGTTGTCAAAACTTCTGGTAGAAGGTGGCAAAAATACGGAGCATTGAAGGTTGTATATTTGAATCAATGTGTACTTATTGCTTCAAAAATTGGCTACGATTTGAATTTTATAAGAAAATCGTATATAAAAGGTTTAAACCCTCTCTTTTCTTTTAAAAATAGAAAAATGTTTTAAGTGGGTGTGCCAATAAAAATATAGACATTGTTATATTTTTATGTTATACCGATTGTATACAGTATACCGTTTTTCTGTGCCGATACTGTTGTTTGCAAAATTTGTTTTTGGATATATTTGAAAAATAAAAAGTCTGTCTTGACGGAGTGATATATGGCTAAAGTTTTCTTTGGTGTTTTTAAAAATAAGGTAATAGATAACAGAGGTAAGCCCAGAGAGGAATGGACTGATGCTCCTATTAAAATTGATGAAAACTTTAATGGTAAAAAGCTTGATGTATTTGTAAATTGGGATGGTTTTCTTGTTTTTGATGAAAAAACTGATGTCTTGCAGGCGCTTGTAAACTACATGTACAGAATAAGCGATTTTGGTTGCTGCGGAAGATGTTTCCCCGGCAGGATGGGGACAAGACTTGTTGCAGAGGGGCTTGAAAAAATAATAAAAAATAGCCAGGAAGCAAGTTTTGAAGATGTTTATGATATGGCTGTGTCCATAAATGAATCTGCAAAGTGTACGGTAGCGCCGACAGCCGTTATTCCGGTAATGAAATATATTGAACATTTCAAGGATGCAAAAATTAACACTGATAATACAAAAGAGATTCAGTATGTTAAGCATCTCACAGCTCCTTGTACTGCAGGGTGTCCTGCAAATGTGAAAATTCCCGAATTTATAGAAGCTATAAAAGATGCAAGATACTTGGAAGCTCTTGCAATAATCAGGACTACTATGCCCTTGCCGGGAGTTTGTGGAAGGGTTTGTCCTCACCCATGCGAGGCTAACTGCAGAAGAGGGCTTGTTGATGAGCCTGTAAGTATTATGGTTTTAAAAAGGACTCCATGGGATTATGAATATTATCATCATAAAAAGCCTGAAATCCCAGTATATAGAGAAGCTACAGATAAAAAGGTTGCTATTGTTGGAGCAGGCCCTGCAGGGCTTACGGCGGCTTATTACCTTGCTCAGCTCGGGCATAAGGTAAAAATCTATGAAATGCTGCCTGAGCCAGGTGGTATGGTGGCTGTAGGTATTCCTGATTACAGACAGCCCAGACTTCTTCTTAGAAGAGAGGTTGAAATTATTCAATCCCTCGGAGTGGAAATCCAGTACAACACAAAACTTGGAAGAGATATTTTTCTTGATGACCTCAAAAAAGATTATGATTCTGTTCTCATAGCAATTGGTGCTTTTAAAAGCCGGGAGATGGGTGTTGAGGGTGAAAATGAGGGGTATGAAGGTGTATTGGAAAGTGGTATTGATTTTCTTCAAAGATTTTCTCTTGGTGAAGAGGTAAAAATAGGAAACAGAGTTGTGGTGGTTGGGGGTGGTAATACTGCCATAGACTGTGTGAGGACGGCCTTGAGGCTTGGCTCAAAAGATGTAAATCTTGTTTACCGTCGTTCACGTGCTGAAATGCCAGCCGAAGATTATGAGGTTGCGGATGCAGAAGAGGAAGGGGTAAAGTTTCACTTTTTGATAAATCCGGTAAAGGTTATTGCAAAGGATGGCAAGGTGGTAGGGCTTGAGTGTGTGAAAATGCAGCTTGGGGAGCCGGATGAATCTGGCAGAAGAAAACCTGAGCCAGTTCCGGGGTCAAATTTTATTATTGAATGTGATACTGTAATTCCTGCAATAGGTCAATATCCTGATTTGAGCTTCCTTAAAGAAGAAGATGGTATTAAAGTTACAAAATGGAATACTATAAGTGTCAAGGAAGATTTGTATATGACAGATGTGCCGGGCGTGTTTTCGGCAGGTGACTGCGAATGGGGTCCAAATACGGTTGTTAAGGCAATCGGTGCCGGAAGATGGGCTGCAATTATGATGGACAGGTATATGATGGAAGGGGATGTTTACCTTACTGACCAGGAAAAGCTTGAGCTTACTCTTTACAAAAACAAAGTGTTTGATAAAAATGAAGTTGTATGTGAGCCACATACTATTCACAGGGTACATCAGGCAAAGCTTCCACCGGAAGAGAGGGTTAAACATTTTGAAGAGATAGAAAAGCCATTTACGGAACAGCAGGCTTATCTTGAGGCGACCCGTTGTTTACGGTGTGTTAGAATGGCAATGGTTGGTTTAGAAAATTAATTTCGGGGTATAGATATGGGGCAGATATATATTAACGATAAACTTTACGATTTTAAAGAAGGGGAAACGATTTTAGATGTTGCAAGAAGAAATGAGATTGATATCCCTGTAATGTGTTATCTGGAACATATCACTCCTACAGGGGCATGCAGGCTATGTCTTATTGAAATAGAAGGGGTTGCAAAACCAGTTGCTGCCTGTGTTACATATGCTATTGACGGGATGAAGGTAAAAACCGATACGGAAAAGGTTGTTAAAAACAGAAAGAAAATGATGGAACTTGTTTTGATGAAGCACCCGCTTGATTGTCCTGTTTGTGACAAGGCCGGGGAATGTATGCTTCAGGATACAGCCTATTCATTTGGCATAAAGGAAGAAACTTTTAAAACTGAAAAACCTGCAAAGCCAAAATTTGACTGGGATATGATTATACATGATGCAAATCTTTGTGTTCTTTGTGAAAGATGTGTAAAACTCTGCCATGAGGTGGCAGGGTGCAGTGCTCTTGAAATACAGGAGCGGGGTTTTGAAAATATTATAAACACAAAAAACGGCGCAAATCTCTCTTGTGACTTCTGTGGGATTTGCGTCGATTATTGCCCTGTTGGCGCTCTCCTTGACAAGCCTTATAAACACAGTGTCAGAGCGTGGGATTTGCAAAGAAAACAGAGTGTTTGTACAATGTGCCCTGTGGGGTGCAAAATAGAATATGGATTATATGATGGTGAAATTTACAGGGCTACCTCAGCAGATGGCGGGTTTGTGTGCTCACTCGGAAGGTATGCGTTTAAATATACAGATAATCCTGAAAGGGTAACTACGACTCTTAAAAAAGGCAACAACGAGTTTGAAACTGTTGATTTTGATGATTCTATAAAGAATGTGATTGAGAAGGTCGACAAAATTAAAGAGTATTATGGTGAAGGCTCTGTAGCATTTCTTGTGGGGGGCAGTCTTTCCTGTGAAGATATTGCTGCTGTCAAGTATCTTGCTGATAAAATTGCGGGCGGTAAAGTTGTCAGTGACGTAGCTATTGAATATGAAAAATATTACAATGAATATTTCAAAAAGTTTTCAACTTATAATAATATTGGCAAGTTGCCAAATTTAAGGGATTCAGAACTTACTTTTGTTATTGGGGCGGATTTAAAGACCGAATCTCTCGGTGTAAAGTGGGATATTATGAATGCAGCAGTTAGAAATGATGGCAAGCTTGTCACAATTACTCTGAGAGAGCCGGAGTATGAATATATGGCTGATGCAGCATTGAAGGCTGATTATGGAGATTTTGCGGGAGTATTTGAAAAAATTAAAAATAGTTCTGAAAGAGTTTATAGCGATATCAGAGAATATATAAAAGATGCCAAGAAGATTTCTTTTGTTGTTGGAAATGAATATATGCAGGCTGAAAAACAATTGAAGTCTGTATTTGCTTTTCTTGATTATGCAGGAGGCAGAGAAAAACTGTATAATTTCATTAATACGTGCGATAAGGCAAATTACATCTCATTGCTTAATATTATAGGTAACGAGTACACTGCAGATAGTTTTATTAAAGAGCTTGAAAGTGGAAAAATAAAGGCACTTATCGTGGTAGGTTTTGATACTCTTAATGTCGGCAAAGGATACAAATCCATTCAAAAAAATGCCTTTAATCTTGAGCTTATCGTTAGTATTGGAATGTTTACAGATAACTTTTCAAGAAATGCCGATATATTCTTCCCTGCAACAGGTTATCTGGAGCAGGAAAGTACCTTTGTGACAATGGACAATAGACTAATCAGGTCTGAAAAGATAATTGATGCACCGGGGCAAACATATCCTGTATCTTATATAATGAGCAGACTTGCTAAGATAAAAGGGTTTGAACTTCCTGACAATAATGAGGAGATATTTAATGGACTGTTGTCCGGTAAGTATGGCTTTCCTGAAATAAAGTATAGCGAAATAGATGGCTATCTTTATAAAGTGGTTGATTGGTCTTATTCCAATACTGAATATGTTTATAAAGAATTTCCAAAAGGTACGGTAGAAGTCATTGTCAATGAAAGATACCATAACGGAAACCTTACGAAAAAAGCTGCCCTGGAAAAGAAAGATGGTGAGGCTTACAGGAAATATTATTTTGATGTTAAAGGGGATGTAATAAGTGGTGAGGATGCCTGCTATGATGGTAAATGTACTCTGAATACCGGTGTTGCAAAAGGAGTGGTTTTAATACCTAAAAATGCTTGAGTTTTATATGTAAATTAAAAGCCCCTTATGAAGGGGCTTTTTTGTTTTTATATTCATTTAATCAGTCAAGATGTTATCTTCTTTAAGTACTTTTAAAAATTCTTCCAGGATGTGTTCGTTATCAACTTTTTTTATGATTTTCCCTTTTTTGAAAATCAGGCCTACACCTCTACCACCGGCAATTCCATAATCTGCCTCTCTGGCCTCACCTGGACCATTTACCGGGCAACCCATTACTGCAATGGTTACATCTTTTTTTACAAATTTAAGGCTTTCTTCAACCTGCAATGCAAGATTTTCAAGGTCAATTTCAGTTCTTCCGCAGGTAGGGCATGAAATAAATTCAGGGCCTGCTTTTCTAAGCTCGAGAGATTTTAATATTTCAAATGCGACTTCAACCTCTTTGACCGGGTCTCCAGTAAGACTTACTCTCAAAGTATCACCAATTCCTTCAGAAAGTAGCGTCCCAATACCAACTGCAGATTTAATAGTGCCTGAGAATATTGTTCCAGCCTCTGTTACACCTATGTGAAGGGGGTAATTTGTAAGTCTGGAAAATTTTCTGTAAGATTCAATAGTTAAAGGGACATTGCTTGCCTTGAGGGAAACTTTGAAGTTGGTGAAATTTATGTTTTCTAAAAATTCCACGCATCGTAGCGCAGACATAACTATGGCGTTGCTCGATACACCGTAATTTTTAAGCAAATCTTTTTCCAGTGAGCCGGAGTTTACACCAATCCTGATTGAAACTCCAAAATCACGGGCAACATCAACGACCTTTTTAAGTTTTTCAAACCCTCCGATATTGCCAGGATTAATCCTTATACAGTCAGCTCCGTTTTTGATGGATTCTATTGCAAGTTTATAATCAAAGTGAATATCTGCAATAAGGGGAATTTTTATTTGATTTTTTATTTGCTTGAGAGCCTGACAGGCATCATTATCCGGTATAGCCACCCGAACAATTTCGCAACCGGCAGACTCAAGATTTTGAATTTGACGAACAGTAGATTCAATATCTCTTGTGTCAGTGTTGGTCATCGACTGGACAACAACCGGGTTGTTGGCGCCGATTTTGACATTACCAACATTGATTTCCTTAGAGTATCTTCTAATCATTTAAATCAAACTCAATATGTCATCTGCTGCCACAAGCCCTGAAGCTGACGCCTGTATAATCCCTCTTGTGATACCTGCGCCGTCACCCACACAATAGATGTTTTTTAGGTTTAGTGATCTTAATTTATTGTCAACTTTTATTCTGAGGGAATAGAATTTTACCTCTACACCGTAAAGCAGTGTATTTGGGTCTGCCATACCTGGCATGACTTTGTCAAGCTGCAAGATAGTCTCTTTTATATCTGCAAGATATCTGTATGGTAAAACAAATGATAAATCCCCTGGCATTGCAGTTTTTAGCGTGGGGACCACAAAGTTCTTACGGATTCTGCTTTCGGTAGAGCGTCTTCCTCTAAGCAAATCACCAAACCTCTGTACAATTATTGAGCCGCCACTTAGCATATTTGCCAGATATGCAATATTCTGACCATATTTTACAGGTTCTCTGAAAGGTTCTGTAAATTTTGTTGAAACAAGAAGCGCAAAATTGGTATTTTCGCTTTTTTTGTTTTTATAGCTATGTCCATTTACTGTAATCAGATTGTTTTGATTTTTTTCCTGGGCAATAAAACCTCCGGGGTTTACACAAAAAGTCCTTACCTCATCTTCAAATTCGGATGTATAATATTTTATTTTAAACTCATAAAGTTGATCGGTAAATGTGTCGCTAACCGATTTTGGTATTTCGACCCTTACCCCTATGTCAACAGGATTAATATCGGATTCTATATTATATTTGATTGCCATCTCTTGCATCCATTGGTTTCCGCTCCTGCCAACAGCAATTATTATTTTATCGTAAAACCTTTTTTCACCATTTTCCGTTACAAGCCCTTTTGCTTCATTATTTTCAATAATCAAGTCTACTACATTGGTATTGCAATACATTTTAATATTATTTGACTTTTCAAAGCTCTCATAAATATTAAAAATAGATTTAAGACAATTATCAGTGCCTAAATGTCTTATTTTTGCAGCATAAAGTCTCATACTGTGTCTTGAGCAAAGGTACTCAAGGTCTTTGATTTTTTCATAATTTGCTTTGGTATCGATTTCGGTTACACCGCTGACATCAACCCATATCTTATCAGCTCTGTCTATAAGCTTTTCCAATTCGCTTTCAGGCATAAAATCGGAAAGCCAGCCGCCAAATTCGGTTGTTAGTGTTAATTTGCCATCAGAATAAGCACCGGCACCGCCAAATCCGGACATTATCTCTTTTCTTGTCCGTGTTCTTATATCTGCACCTTTTTCATATATATCAACTTCAACACCCTTTTTATTCATTAGTTCATAGGCAGCAAACATACCTGCACTGCCAGCACCTATTATTGCAACTTTCATTTCTACCTCATATGTAAATTATTTTTGCATCGAAAGTATCATTTTCAATGGAAAGTATAGCATAACTATTTTTATCAGTCCACCTGTTATTTGTGGGGCTACCTGGGTTTAAAAGGTGTTGTTCACCAAACTTTCCCCAGAATGGTTTGTGGGTGTGACCATAAATAATTATGTCGGCTTTGTCAAATTCATAGAGAAGCCTGTTTTCAAGCCCGAATGGTGAGCCGTCACCATGGACTACGCCTATTGCTACATTTTGAAATGTTAGCAACCTCTTTTTTGGCAATTCAGGTATAAAAGGGTCTGTGTTACCTTTAACAGGATAGATTATGGGATTAAGCTGCATTAATTGCAAGATTAGGGGATACCCTACAATGTCTCCTGCATGGATAACTGCATCAGAGTTCTTTATATCTTCAATAAGCATTGAAGGCAATTTTTCAATTTTGTCTGTATGTGTGTCAGATATTACTACCAGTTTCATAAGTTTAATTTGCATTAATTTTAGAAATTTGACAAGAATAAACAGTATTTGACTTGAATTACATCAGGGGCGGGCTATAATTTAACATGGATGAGGTTAATTTGGACTTTACTAAAGAGTATTTTTACAGTGTTTTAAAGGGCGATTGTGAAATAGATATCAAGCTAAATGCACTACTAAATTTCTGCGATGATTTTTTGAGAAAAAATTATGAAAAATTTAACCTGAAAGAGATTGATTGCAGGGCAGGGTGCGGACATTGCTGTATTTTAAACATCGCAACCCTTGAGCCGGAGATAAAAAATATTATTAACTATATTAACAGTAATTTTGATGACACAGGCAGAAGAAGCTTGAAAGAAAAAATTAAAGAAAGTTACTTCATGGTTAAAGGGCTTGATGATGAAGAAAGGATTTTTTTAAGAAAAAAGTGTGTTTTTTTGACGGATACTTTTGCCTGCAGTATCTATCCGGTAAGACCGATTTTATGCAGGTCAGTTACTTCCACGAGTGCAGAAAGGTGTAGGGAGTCAATTGCTGCGGCCTGTTTTGGTGAAAAATTGTCGATAATCTCAAATTTGTATGTCAAGGAGCTGTACCTCTTGCTTTTTAATACTTTTACAGAATATTTGGAGAGAGAAAACTTGTTTTCAAAGAGTAAAAAGTTAACGGTTTGGCTTAAAGAATATATGGAATGTATTGAAGACTAACCCTGAATTTTGATGAAAAAATATTGACTATATCTGATATATCAGATATCATAGAATATCATTTCATAAAGGTGTTTTTATGTTAAATCTATTATCTGTTCGTGAACAGGTGTACGAATATTTGAAATCCATGATAAACAGTGGCGAGCTTAAGAGCGGAGAATCTGTTGATATTAAACTGCTTGCAGAAAAATTTGGCATTAGCAAAACACCTTTGCGGGATGCTCTTTTACAGCTTGAGGTGGATGGTTTTGTAAAAATAATGCCAAGAAAGGGGATAGTGGTAGCTTCGTTAACGCTTGAAGATATAAAAAATTATTATGAAATTATTGCGTCTGCAGAAAGCTTTATAGTGCAAAAATATGGACATAAGCTGACTGAGAATCAAATAGAACAGATGAGACAATTTAATCTTAATATGAAAGAAGCTTTGAATAACAACGATTTTAATGGATATTATGAAAATAATATTAATTTTCACAACATATATATAAATCTTACAGACAACAAAAATATGCTTAAAATTTTAAAAATATCCAAAGAGAGGCTTTATGATTTTCCAAGAAAAAAAGAGTTTGTAAAAGATTGGGAGCTTGATTCGGTATTGGAGCACGATAATATGATAATCCTTCTTAAAAATAAAAAATTTAAAGAAGCGGCTGACTATATAAGGGAAGTACACTGGTCTTACGAATATCAGCATAAATATATTTTAAAGTATTATACGGAAAATGTATGAAAGGGCTTGTTTTTGATATAAAAAGATACAGCATAAACGATGGACCGGGGATAAGGACGACAATTTTTTTTAAAGGCTGTCCATTAAAATGTCTTTGGTGTCACAATCCGGAAAGTCAAAGTTTTGAGAGGCAATTTTTTTATTACAAAGACAAATGTATAAGCTGCAAATTTTGCGTTGCATCGTGCTCTGCAGACTCAATAAAATTTGTAGATGGAGCTCTCAAAAGGGGTGAATGCAATTTTTGTCTAAAATGTGAAGAAGTTTGTCCCGGAAATAGTATCAAAAGTGTAGGCTCATACTATTCAGCCGAAGATGTGCTTGATTTTGTCGTAAAGGATTATCACTTTTATGGGCTAAATGGGGGTGTTACTTTTAGCGGTGGCGAGCCATTGTTTCAGTTTGATTTTTTGATTGAGACATTAAAGCTGCTAAAAAAAGAAAATTTAAATATAGCAATTGATACCAGCGGATTTATTGCAACTGAAAAGATTCTTGAGGCAGCAAAATATACTGATATTTTTCTTTATGATATAAAACACTTTGACAGCAGTAAACATAAAATTTTAACGGGTGTTGATAATACCCTTATACTAAAGAATTTGAAAGAGCTGTCAAATTCAGGCGCAAATATAATAGTCAGAATCCCGATAATTCCAGGTATTAATGAAGATGAAGAAAATCTCATAAATATTAAGAAGTTTGTAAAATCTTTACAAGGAAAAATAAAAATAGAGCCGGTATTTTATCACAACATTATGCAGGGTAAATATGAGCTTTGTGGTAAAAAATATTCATTAAATGATATAGTAGTGCCGGATAATAGTTATAAAAGAGAAAAATCAAGAGTTTTAGGAGTAGATTATGACGAAGCAAACAGAATGTAAAGTTATTAACTTAAATGGCGGGTATTTTGAAAGGGGTATGAATGAAAGGGTAAGATTTTTAAGAAAAAACAGTCTTTTATCCGTTGAAACATTTTCTTTTGAAAGGGCAAAGCTTTTGACCGAATTTTATAAATCTGTTGAAGGGAAGAAAATTGGCATAGCTACCAAAAGGGGGATGGCGTTAAAATATATTTTAGAAAATAAAGCTATTTATATCGGGGAGGATGAGCTGATTGTCGGCGAAAGGGGCGAATTTCCAAAAGCTACTCCAAGCTACCCTGAAATTTCTCTACATTCTTTGGGTGATTTACAAATTTTAAATTCAAGAGAGAAACTCCCTTACAAAGTAAGTGATGAGGCATTTAAAATTTATGAAGAGGAGATAATCCCTTATTGGGAAGGCAAAACTATTAGAGAAGAGATTTTTGAAAAGGTTAGTGAAGAATGGAAAAGAGCTTATAAAGCTGGAATCTTTACTGAGTTTATGGAGCAAAGGGCACCGGGGCATACTGTAGCAGATGGGAAGATTTATGATAAAGGGCTGAAAGATTTTATTAAAGATATAGAAAATAAAATTAACTCGTTAGACAATTCAGACCCTTATTTTGAAGAGAAGCTTGACGAGCTTACAGGGATGAAAATTGCATGCGAAGGGGTCATTAATTATGCAAAAAGACATGCAAAGAAAGCTCGAGAGATGTCGCTTCAAGAAAAAGACCCGATAAGAAAACAAGAATTGCTTAAAATTGCTGAGATTTGCGAATATGTCCCTGAAAATGCCCCACGAAATTTTTATGAGGCCTTGCAACACTATTGGTTTATACATTTAGGGGTAATTACGGAGTTAAACGGATGGGATGCTTTTAGCCCCGGCAGGCTCGATTTAAATCTTTACCCTTTTTATAGGAATGATATAGAAAGTGGCAGATTTACCAAAGATGAGATAAAAGAGCTTTTGGAATGTTTTTGGGTAAAGTTTAACAATCATCCCGCACCACCAAAGGTAGGTGTTACCGCGGAGGAGAGCAGCACTTATACAGATTTTGCCCAGATAAATTTTGGTGGAGTGGATAAAGATGGGCAGGATGCTGTAAATGATTTGAGCTTTTTGCTGCTTGATGTAGTAGAGGAAATGCGGATAGTCCAACCCAATGCAAGTGTTCATATTAGCAGAAAAAACCCTGACAGATTTTTGAAAAGGGCACTTGAAGTTATACGCACCGGATTTGGGCAACCCGCCATTTTTAATGCAGATGCCGTGATGCAGGAACTTTTAAGACAGGGAAAAAATATTGTAGATGCAAGGTTAGGTGGAACAAGTGGCTGTGTAGAATCGGGGGCGTTTGGTAAAGAAAATTATACCCTTACAGGATATTTTAATTTGGTGAAGGTCTTGGAGATTACTCTCAATAATGGCTTTGACCCTGTAACGGGTGAAAAGATAGGTATTGAAACTGGACAATTTGAAAATTTTAAATCATTTGAAGATTTACTTTCAGCTTTTGAGAGACAATTGAAATATTTCTTGGATATAAAGATAAAAGGTAATCTTGTTATTGAAGAAATTTATGCTAAAAAGATGCCGGCACCGTTTTTATCAATATTAATAGATGATTGCATTAAAAATGCTAAAGATTACAATGCTGGAGGGGCAAGATACAATAGCTCTTATATTCAGGGGGTTGGGATTGGCACTATTACAGATTCACTATCAGCCCTGAAAGAAATTGTATTTGAAAAGAAATTAATTCCACAGAATATGGTTCTAAAGATACTAAAGAGCAATTTTGAGGGGTATGAAGTTGAGCGTTTGATATTGAAAAATAAGACAAAAAAATACGGTAATGATGAACCTTATGCTGATGAGATAATGAAGAAGGTCTTTGAAATGTTTTTTGGATATATTGACGGCAAACCTAATTATAAAGGTGGGCAGTTTAGGATAAATATGCTTCCTACCACCGTTCATGTCTATTTTGGTTCGGTTATTGGTGCTACATTTGACGGCAGGAAGGCTTTTGAGCCTCTTTCTGAGGGGATTTCCCCTGTACAGGGTTCAGATATAAACGGGCCGACAGCAGTTATAAAATCGGCTTCAAAAATGGATCACTTAAAGACAGGCGGTACACTTTTAAATATGAAGGTAACTCCATCTTTGATTAAGGATGAAAAAGGTTTAAATGCCCTTTTACAGCTTGTTAGAACATATTTTATGTTTGATGGGCATCACATTCAGTTTAATGTCATAGATGCCAAGACTCTTAAAAAAGCAAAAGAAAAGCCTGAAAACTACAGAGATTTGATAGTAAGAGTAGCAGGATACAGCGATTATTTTTGCAATCTTAACGACAAATTGAAAAATGAAATAATTGAAAGAACGGAACATGAGTCATTTGTATAATTGAGCAAATGTTTAAAATTGTGTCAATACTTTTAAAAGCATAGGGAGGCAAATAAAATTTGTAATAGACATAATTAGCTTAAAATTTAAAAAAGCCTGTGTTATAATTTTTGTATGAGCAGAATGGTTATATTTTGGCTTTTTCTTTTTTTTCTTGGATTTGTACTTATAAATTATCCTTTTATTTCAATTTTTGATAAAAAAATATTTGTTTTTGGCTATCCACTTTTATATATTTATTTTTTTGTAGGCTGGCTTGTATCTATAATTGTCGTATATATATTTTCAAGGAAGATAGATGATGAGTAATAATTTTGAGGTTGTTTTTTTTATTACTCTTTTGTATCTGTTTTTACTATATATAGTCGGATATATTTCTGAAAAATTGTATATAAAAAATAGTAAATATATTTGTAACCCTTACGTATACTCACTTACATTGGCCGTCTACTGCACAACATGGACATACTACGGCTCAGTTGGGAGAGCCGTATCAAATGGGATAGAGTTTCTGGCAATTTACATTGGACCTACGCTTATTATATTTACCTGGTGGTTTTTTCTAAGAAAACTTGTCAGGATTGCAGAAAATCACAGTATTACATCCTTGGCGGATTTTATAAGTTTTAGATATGGAAAGTCCAAAAGACTTGGAATACTTGTGACACTGCTTTGTTTAATAGGTGTAATTCCATATATTTCTCTTCAACTTAAAGCGATAAATGAAACAATTTTTCTTATTGCCTACAATACCCCCTACCTTGGGACCAAGACATTATTAGTTAAGGATACTGCTTTTTATGTATCGATAATTATAGGTATATTTGGTGCTCTTTTTGGGACAAGACATTTTGGCGACCATAGAAAACACCCTTCCCTTGTCGGGGTAATAGCATTTGAATCGATAATAAAGCTTATTGTGTTTCTTATTGCGGGTATTTTTATAACCTATTTTATGTACGATGGTTTCAGGGATATTTTGAGCCAGGTTGTTAACTCTCAAAGCCCTTTTATAAAAGGGAAGCTTGATACAGTTTTCAAAATAGGTGGCAGCAATGTTTCAAGCAGCGAGTGGCTTGCGCTGATTGTAATGAGTATGTTTGCCGTAATGTTTTTGCCAAGGCAGTTTCATATGGCGGTTATCGAAAATACGGATGAAAAGCACATAATAAAATCTATGTATTTGTTTCCATTATATCTTTTCGTAATAAACATTTTTGTAATACCCATCGCATTTGCCGGACTGATTAAGTTTGAGGGGGGAGGCAATCCGGATTATTATTCAATGGGACTTCTTATCGAAAATGGAAATTATCTGTTAGCAATTCTCGTATATCTTGGCGGACTTTCAGCAGCCACAGGAATGATTATCGTTACTTCTGTGAGTCTTGCCAATATGTTTATAAATAACTTTATTCTTACATTTATCGTAAGGTATGTTATCAAAATCAATTTGGGTATGATTATTCCTCACCTAAAGAGGGCAGCAACCCTTTTTGTAGTAATGGTAGGGTACTATTATTTTGTAAAAGTTGGCAGCTCATTTTCGCTTGTAAATCTTGGCCTTACATCGTTTGCTGCTGTGTCTCAATTTGCTCCGGCCATAATTTTTGGAATTTTTTGGAGGGATGCAAATGAGAAAGGGGCATTGGCGGGGATATCTTTGGGTTTTTTATTCTGGTTTTATACACTTATAGTTCCATACATGGCAAAGTCAGGGGTGATAGACTATAACATAATACTGAATGGCCTTTTTGGAGTTAAAATTTTACGGCCAACAGCCCTATTTGGACTTGACACTCTTGATATCTGGAGTCACAGCTTATTCTGGAGTCTTGCTTTTAATATTGCAGGTATTGTGCTTGTGTCATCTCTGAGCGAAAAAAGTGTTGTCGAATCTGAAACTGCTTCCCTTTGTGTGGATTCATTTTCTTTTGGCTATATTGCCAGAAAGCGTTCGGTAATAGAAGGTTTAACTGTTGATGATATTGAAAGTATATTGAATAACTTTTTTGGTAAAAAGACCTCTCAGGAAAAGATTACAGCTTATCTTCAGACAATCAATAAAAACAGGGGAAACTTAAATATGACCGAAGTGACCACGCTGAGGGATAAGGCGGAAGAGATGCTTTCTTCTGCAGTAGGGCCAGGAGCTGCCAAATTGATATTTGAATCTTATGCACAAATAAAGGGTAAAGGTGAGACAAAAGTAATAGATGTATTTAAGGATTTACTTTCCTATGGAGTGGGAGAATCGAAAGAGACACTTGTGAAAAGAATCTCTGAACTAAATGTAATACTTGATATTTCGAGAATTTTCTCGAGTGTAAATACATTGGAGACGAAACTTTTTAAGGCACTTGAGATAATTAAGGACACATTCCATTTTGACCTTGTGATATTGAGAAGAAAAATAGGGGAAGTATTGGCAGTATATTCTTATGCTGGCGAGCTTAATTCAAGCCTTCTTACAAGTTACAGGTTAATTGACCCTAAAAGGTCATATATCGGAAAAGCTGCCGTCCAAAAAATACCTCTTGCTGTCAATGATATAAATCAGATTGAACTTAATGAATTTTCCATAGATTTAAAAAAACATGGTGTTATATCTTTTGCCCATATCCCTCTTATTATAAATGAAGAAGTGCATGGAATTATAACATGTTATAGCAAGCTTTTTAAAAATTTATTCAGCAAGGAGATGATAAGTCTTTTGCAGAGTATCGCCAATCAAATGGCTTACATGATTAATAATCACTATCAGACTGAAGAGATTATCAAGATGAGAGAGGTTGCAAAAGAGCTTGAGATTGCCAAGCAAATTCAAAAATCGTTATTGCCGGAAAAATACCCTGAAGTTTATGGTGTCCAGATGCTTGGTGTATGTTACCCTTCTGAATTTGTGGGTGGTGATTATTATGATTTTTATCAAATAAGAGAAGGTGTTTTTGATGTGGTTATTGCAGATGTTTCAGGCCATAATGTGGCCTCAGCGCTCATTATGACTGAGCTTAGAAGTATAATAAAGTCGATAATAAATTTTCAAAAAAACATTACGCCAGCAAAAATTATGTCAATACTGAACAGAGAGATTTATGGAGACCTCACAAAGCTTGAGTTTATTATTACAATGATTTATATGCGGGTTAACATCAACAACGGGACAATTACCTTTTCCAATGCCGGTCATCATCCACCTATTGTTTTTCAGCAAGGAAAAGAGATTAAGGAGCTCATTTTTGGTGATCCTTTGCTGGGTCTTATGGAAGATATAAGCTATAAAGAAATGACATATACTTTGAAGGATAATGATGTTGTATTTATGTATACTGACGGGATAATTGAAACTGAAAACGATAAAAGGGAGTTTTACGGTATTAAGAGGCTTAAAGATACGCTCGTAAATTCTCGCGAGGAATCTCTTAATGGTCTTTTTAAACTAATTTTTGATGATGTAGTAAATTTTAGGGGGTCAAAAGTCCAAAATGATGACATTACCATGACAGCATTTAAAGTAAAATTTAAATAAAAATTTGTATAAGGAGGTCCAATGCCTATTATTACAATTGAAGGTCCAAAGGTGGAAGATATTCAGAAGAAAAGAGATTTTGTAAAAGAAATAACCAAAACCACCGCCAGCTATTTTAATATGCCAGAAGAGTCAATAATTATTCTTATCAGGGAAAATGAGCCGCAAAATGTAAGTGTAGGTGGCAGACTCATTATTGATAAAAACAGGAAATAAGCAAAAAAACGGGCATATTTAAAGCTTTTTGGCTAAAATATGTCCGTTGGACTTACATAACTTTAGTTACGGAATTATAATTAATTCAGATATTCGCCAAAGACCTTGTTTTTGCATTCCCCACATATTCCGTGGGTGAATGTAGGAATTACCCCCCTTTCAAACAAGTCAGTTTCGTAAACTACTTTATCAAGAGATTGAAATTTTGAATTGTAAAAAATTTTGTTGCACCAGGCACATATCTTTACAAATTCTCCGGTATCATGCCTTTTTTCCCATTCTTCTCTATTTTCAATATTTGCAACATTTCTTATGGATGATAGAATATAGTCTTCTATAAAATCAAACCTTATCTCTAACATTTTTAATTCGTTATTGGCGTAAGCTGTAAAAATAGTTTTGAGAGAATATTTTTTGTTTTTTACCTTGTTTATTATAAGTACCAGTATGTTGGTTAAAAACTTATCAATTTTAAAGCAAAAAAATTCACTTTCACTCAATAAATTAATTAAGTTGTGGCCAACCAGGCCATTTATTCTAATGTCAGAATCAGGGACAAAACTATCTACGTATATTGAAAAAATAAAAGAAAATAAAAGGACAGGCATTTATTTCTTGACCTTTTTACCCAAATCTGCTATTGTTTATCCATCAGGAGGCAGCCATGACCAGACCAAGAAGCAGCTTT
>NZ_JBSQOT010000013.1:0-50735 GCF_055117995.1 Deferrivibrio sp.
TCGGGGTTTATAAGATATTTCAAGGCGGTAAGACTTTCAAAAGAGTGCGAATGGTGTCATGGTGATCCTGCGGACTCTGTGAAGTATTGGGGTAACTCAGATGGAATTGACCCCACAGGCGTAAAGATGGAGGGGTGGAAAGCAGGTGAAGTTCATGGTGCTTTTGAAATTATGATTCCTCTAAAGCCAATATATGCAACTATCAACAAGAATTTAATAAAAGATTTTATAGTTTTGATAATTGTTATTTTGATTGTTTCTTACTTGATATTCTTCCTCAATGATAGATTCATTTTCAAACGTCTTAACAATGTAAATCTTGCCCTTGCAGAAATTTCAAAAGGTGACTTCAGTAAAATTGTTGAGGACAAGAATTATCATGATGAGGTTGGTAAAGTTGCACTTTCAGTCAATAAAATGGTAGAAGATATAAGAGAGGTGCTTAGGGTTGTAGCTGAGTCCATAGATTCCCTTGCATCTACATCTGCAGAACTTTCAAGCAACTCTGAAATGATTGCGGCTGGCGCTCAGGAACAGTCAGAACAAACTGCTACCACTGCAAGCGCCGTAGAAGAGGTAAATGCAACTGTTAATGAAGTGGCTCAGAATGCTGCCAATGTTGCAAGAAGTGCTAACGAAGCCAAGGTATCTGTTGAACAGGGTCATAAGGTTGTGGAAGATACTAAAAATATGATGGAAAGCATAGCAAATACTGTAAAGCAAACTGCCGATACTGTTAGAGCGCTTGGAGAATCAAGTGAGCAGATAGGTCAGATTATACAGGTAATTGATGAGATAGCAGACCAGACAAATTTACTGGCATTAAATGCTGCAATTGAGGCTGCAAGGGCAGGTGAGCATGGTAGAGGATTTGCAGTAGTAGCTGATGAGGTAAGAAAATTGGCTGAAAAGACAGTCAAAGCTACAAAAGAAATAGCAGATATGGTTCAGATGATTCAGGCAAATACCGGTGGGGCAGTAGCAAGCATGACTGAAGGTGTTGAGCAGGTGGAAATCGGAAAGGAAAAAGCCGAAGAAGCCAAACACGCCCTTGACACAATAAAAGTTAATGTAGAAAATGTATCTTATGAAGTCGAAAATATTGCAAGGGCTACTGATGAGCAGGCCAAAGCTACCGAAATGATGGCAAGTGCCGTTGAAAACATTTCAAAAGTAAGCTCAGAAAATTCCGTTGCTGCTGCTGAGTCAGCTCAGGCAGTAGAGATGCTTGCAAGACTTGCAAGTGATTTGCAAAGTCAGATTAACAAATTTAAAGTTAAATAATTTAAAAAGCCCTCTTTTAAAGGGGGCTTTTTTTATGAGGCAAATTTATGTATGAATATAGACTGAATAAAATAAACAATGAACTCTGCAATATTTTGAAAATACTTGGGATAGATTTGATTGAAGAAGATATTTATTCAAAAACCGAATATATTTTTTATTCTGAAAATAAACTTGATAGTATTCTAACATCTTTATCTCTTGAATATTCTTTGAAAGAGGTGGATTCTCTTGGTTGGGAAGATAAGTGGAAAGAGTATCTTAGACCAGGACAATTAACAGAAAATGTAGATTACATTTTTGATACAAAAGACAAGAAAGAGTTTAGAAAAAGCATATTGATCAATCCGGCGCTTGCTTTTGGAACAGGGAACCACCCGACCACAAAAATTGCAGCGAGGCTGCTTGAAAAGGTTTCTGCCGGAAACACTGTCCTGGATGTAGGGTGTGGAAGTGCAATACTTAGTATACTTGCAAGTATAACTGGTGCAAAAAAGGTGTACGGATTTGATATTGATAAGATAGCAATGGTGAATGCAAAAGAAAATATTTTATTGAATAATTGTAAAAATATTTGTTTATGGGCTGGTACCACAGAAAGTATCAGACAAAACATACAGTTTGATGTGGTATGCGCCAATATTATTTCCAGTGTATTGATAGATATTGGGAAAAACCTGTTTAAACATACAGGTAAGTATCTTGTAGTATCAGGTATCCTTAAAAGTGAAATGGAAGAATTTTTGAATAAATTTACAAATAGTCAATTTTCTGTTGTTGAAACACTGAGTATTGAAAACTGGTTTGGTGCAATTTATAAAAGGGTATAATGGAAGGTTTAAGCAGATTTTATTGCAATGATAATTTTTCTGAAGAATTGGAATTAAGCGGAGAAATACTCAACCATATAAGAGTGATGAGGCTTAACGTTGGAGACTTTATCGTACTGCAAAACGAAAAATTGATTGCAAAATATAAAATTTCAGAAATGAAAAAGAGAAGTGTTTTATTAAGTAAGGTTGAGGAAAGAAAATGTAGTCAACCTGGTTATCAACTTGTTTGCTTTATCTGTTTATTGAAGAGGGAATATATGGATAATTCCATTGAAAAGATGGCAGAAGTGGGGGTTACGGAAATTATTCCTGTAATATCTGAAAGGAGTTTACAAAAAATTGATACGCAGACACTTCTCAGATATCAAAAAAAGGCTATAACAGGAAGTCTGCAGGCGGAAAACACCTTTATAACACAAGTAAAAGAAACTATTTTGCTTAGAGATATACAAACAGATATGAAGGAAAAAATAATCTTTTACGAAAGGGCAGAGCAAAAATACCCTGAAATATCTTGCCAAAAGGTTGCTTTTTTTGTTGGTCCTGAAGGCGGAATTACATTTAACGAGCTCAATATCTTAAAAAGTAAAGGGTTTAAAACTTTTTCCCCTTTCAAATCTATACTGAAGGCTGAAACAGCTTCTGTGGTATTTGCCGGTCTTTTAAGGAGTGAAATTGAAAAACTTTTACTTTAATATTAAGGATAAGAAATTTATGGAAATTGCCCTTGAGTTTGCAGAAAGAGCATTTGAGCTTGGAGATGTCCCTGTGGGTGCTATAGTGGTAAAAGATGAAAAGATTATTGGCAATGGTTTTAATTTAAAAGAAAAGACCAAAGATCCCACTATGCACGCTGAAATTGTTGCAATGAGGGAGGCTGCATACAGTATTGGAGACTGGAGACTTAATGATTGTACTTTGTATTCTACTTTGGAGCCATGCATAATGTGTGCCGGTGCAATATTGCATTTTAGAATAAAAAGAGTGGTTTTTGGCGTAACTGAGCCTAAATTTGGTGGAGTGATTACAAAGGCAAATCTATTTGATATAGATACATTAAATCATAAAGTAGATTACGCCTATGGAATTTTTGAAGATGAGATAAAAACACTCATGAAAAATTTTTTCAGGAAGCTTCGTTTCGATAACATCAAGTCGTAAATATTCTCATCCTGGCAAACAAGTTAAGCAAAATATCTTGATATTTAAATCAGTTATATGGTATTGTTAAATAAAGGTGAATATATGGAAAAAGTTTTTGATATCGACAAACTGTTTAATATGGGTCCTGTTGTTATGATTGTCTGGGAAGACTTTGACGATGGGGTAATATCCTATATTTCTGAAAATGTATTGGATGTGCTTGGATATACACAGGAAGAAATTATCAATACAGAGTTTAGATATGCAAAAATTATTCATAGCGATGATTTAACAAGGGTTAAAGATGAAATAAGTAGTTACCTTGATAAGAATATAGATAATTTCAGCCAGCAATACAGATTAAAAAAGAAAAATGGTGAATATATATATGTATTTGATTTTACCAGGGTAATAAAAAACGATAACAACGACATAGTAAAAATCATTGGTTATTTTTATGATCAAACGGAATCTGTGCTTTTAAAACAGGAAATTGAGAAAAAACATAAACGTCTTGAACTTCTTATCGACTCAGCAAATCTTGGCACTTGGGTTTTGAATCTTAATAATAAAAATGTAGAATATAACGATAATTGGGCAAAAATTATAGGCTATACATTAAATGAACTTGAGCCTCTATCTTATGACACCTGGGCAAAAAGATGTCATCCTGAAGATTTAGATAAAGCTCTTAACAAGCTTGAAAAATATTTAAATGGTGAATCTGATATTTATGAAGTTGAATTTAGAATGCTCCATAAAGATGGCTATTATAAATGGATATTAAGTCGTGGCAAGGTATTGGAATATGATAAAGATGGCAACCCCCTAATCTTGTATGGGGTACATATCGATATTGATGAACAAAAGAAAATAGAAGAAAAACTTAGAAGGTTTGTAAAATATCTTAACACCGCTCAGGCTGTTTCAAAAACAGGTAGCTGGCATATAGACATAAATACAAACAATTTATGGTGGTCAAAAGAAACATACAGGATATTTGGACTTACGGAAAACAGTTTTGTAAACCTGGATAAATTTATTGAAAGGATTCATCCGGATGACAGACAAAAGGTATCAGATGCCTTAAAGCAGGCTATTGATGGAAAAGTTTATGATATAGACCACAGAATAATTGTGGGTAATGAAATAAAATGGGTAAACGAGAAGGCTGAAGTGGTATTTGATGATGACAAAGCTATTGAAGCTTTTGGGACGGTTAGAGATATTACTTTGGAAAGACAAATTTATGAAAAATTGAAAAATGAAAATAGGCTTATAGAGCTGTTGTTTGACCTGTTACCTGGTTTTTTATGGTTTGTTAATAAGGATAAAATAATACAAAAGCAAAATAAAAACGCAAAAGAGAGATTCGGCAGCAAAATTGGTGAAAAGTGCTATATGAGTATTTTTTGTGGTAAATTTTTGTCTGAAGAGCATAAAAAACTATTAAATGAAGGGATAGAGTTGCCAGAGATGAAGTGCGAATTTTGTATTGCAAATGAGTCACTCGATTTAAAAAGCGAATTTTCTATAGAAATTGAAGATAGGGAAAACAAAAAATTTTACAAGGCGTGGTGGATACCTTTAAGTGAAAATGAATATATACACTACCTTATAGACATAACAGAACAAAAAGAGGCAGAAAGTTACTTGATGGAGCTGGCTGTAAAAGACCATCTTACAAAGATTTACAACAGGAGATATATTACTGAGAGGCTTGAGGCTGATATTGAGCTTTGTAAAAGGGCAAATAGAACATTTTCCCTGATAATGTTTGATATAGACCATTTTAAAAATATAAATGATACTTACGGACATAATGTAGGGGATAATGTTTTAATAAAGTTAACCGACATTGTAAAAAGAAGGATAAGAAAAATTGACATATTCGCCAGGTGGGGTGGTGAGGAGTTTTTGATAATGCTGCCGGAGTCAAGGCTTGAAAATGCAAGATTACTTGCTGAAAATTTGAGAAAACTCATCGAAGAAACAGATATTCTCAGAGACAGAACAGTTACCTGCAGCTTTGGTGTAACAGAATATTATGAGGGCGATACGGTTGACTTTATTGTAAAAAGAGCTGATGATTGCTTGTATAAAGCAAAATTTCTTGGCAGAAACACTGTTGTATCCATTTAAGTTGAAATACATACAAAACAAGTATAAAATATTTTATGCGAATATTAACAATATTGATAACATCTTTCGTTTTAGTGTCTTTTAACTTATATTCAGCAGATATCGATATATTTTATTCTCAGTACAAGCCGTTTGTTTATACCGACTATTCAGGTAACCTGAAGGGGTTTGACATTGACCTTATAAAAGGTTTTTGTGAAGAATTGGGATATAATTGCAGATTCACCTCCAAAACATTTAATGAGCTGCTAAAAAGTGTAAGCAAAAATGAATGTGACATTGCAATTGGTTCAATTTATATAAATGAAGATAGAAAAAAAAGAGGATTGTTTAGTATACCCTATCTGAATAGTGGTCTTGTAGCGATAGTCAAAAATGATTTTCACGACAATTATAACAGTTTAATGAATAAATCTGTTGGTGTGAAAACCAATGCTACGGGGCACATACTTGCAAAAAAATTGAAAGATAAGCACCACTTGTTGGAGATAAAAGAATATATCTCGACTTATGATTCATTTATGGCGCTGGCAAAAAATGAAGTCAGTTGGGTGATAAATGACTACTACAACAGCCTGGATATGATTTATTCAAATTTCAGAGGCGAATTTAAAATTTTAACACTTGACAAAAAACCGTTATTTTTTGAAAAATCAGAAATAGGTTTTTATTTGCCACTGGAAAAGACTACTTTACAGAAAAATCTTAACAGCTACCTTGCCAGGTTAAAAGACAATAAAAAGCTCGATGAATTGGTAAATAAATGGTTTTACCTGACAAAGCCCATAACAATAAAAGAATATCTTATTTCGACAATTATAACCACTTCAGCTGGTCTTATAAGTATTTTCCTGATTGTAATCGTTGGAGTGTTAAGGATTAAAAATACAAAACTTAGGGCATATAATGCATTTTTAAGGTCTTCACTTGATTTGCCTTCTGTGGCGATTATTGCATTTGATGAAAACGGTAAAATTGTTTTATGGAATAAGGGAGCAGAAAAATTAATTGGATTTAATGAGCACGATGTAAAAAACATAAAGGAAATACTTTCCAAAACTGAAGATTATAACAGTATAACCGTTCAGGGGAATCTTATTTTGAAGATTAACACAAAATCATCATTGAAAGAGTTTTATGTAAGTATTCACAAAGCTGAGTTTTATTCGGCAAGATATATATTGTTTGGCATTGATGTAAGTGAAACAATAAAAGCCTTAAACTCAAAGCTTTTATACGAAAGCCTTTATTATAACGTTATAGAAAATTCGTCAAATGCCGTTGTTGTGCTGGAAAATGGCAAGGTATTTTTAAACAAAACATTTATTAATCTTTTCAATGTAAAGGATAAATTCACCAATTTTGAAACCCTGCCGGATAATATCAAAAAATTGTTAAAAAAATTTATAGATTCGGATAAAAAATCCATGCAATATTTTAGTATGGAAAATATAATTGCAGGAAAAATCTTTGATGTGAGTCTTATAAAAGACAGTATTGAGGCAAAAAATTATTATCTGGCAATCTTTACGGATGTTACCGAAAAACACCAGCAGCAAAGACTTGTTGAGTTGGCTGAAAAAGATGAAGCGATTGCAAATATTGTAACCAGCACCGTCTATGACATTAACAATCTACTGGGAGTAATTATTAATTATGCCTCAATAATAAAACTTAATAATGATGAAAATATTCAAGAGCCAGAAAAGATCATTGAGGTTGCAGAAAAGTGTTCACAATTTCTCAAATCTCTTAATAACTTATCAAAAGTTTCCCAGGATAGCTCAAAAATAGACATAGATAGCTTTTTATTGCAAAAATATGACTTTTTTAAAAAGGTTGCAGGATATAATATCAATCTTGAGCTAAAGATTACCGACTCAGGTGGCTATATAGTTGCCAATGAACAAAAACTTATGCAAGCTATTTTAAATCTGATAATAAATGCAAAGGATGCCATTATTGGCTCAGGGAGTATAATTATCGATAAATATATTGAGAATGGATTTATAATTATTTCCGTTACGGATACAGGGCAGGGGATACCTGATGAAATAAAGAGCAGAATATTTGAGAGGTTTTATTCCACCAAAGGGGATAAAGGAACGGGACTTGGACTTTATGCAATCAAAATATTTATGGAAAACATTAAAGGGGATATTTATTTTAAATCAAAATACAAAGAGGGGACAACATTCTATCTAAAGTTTCAAAAAGTCGATTAAATTATTTGTTGATAAAAAGTTAAGTATCAGATACAATCCGGTGAAATGTTATTGAAGGAGGAATTATGAAATCAAAACTTATTATTTTGTTACTCATTGGAGCTATTTCTGTTTTTGGTCTGTCAGGATGCGTTGCACCCGTTGTGGTAGGTGCTGCCGCAGGGGCAGGTGCTACATATTCTTTGACAGCTGATTCTGTAAGCGATGCAGTTGACGCTCCTAAAGAGGTTATTGTTGAAAAATTCATAAATATTGTAAAAAAACGTAATGGAACAATACTTTTTGCAAGTATTACCGAGGGGAGTGTCAAAGCGGAGATTGGAAATGTTAAGCTTTTTTTGAATGCAGAAAACGTCACAAAAGGTGCAGTAAAATTTACTATAAGGGCCAGAAAAGGGTATAATTTGCTTCCTGATAAAGAGACTGCAATCGAAATTTATACAGAGCTTTCTCAAGGGCTAAAGTAAATGATTAGAAACGCTAAAATAACTGATGCCAAAGAAATCCAGAATCTTGTAAACACTTTTGCCAAAAAAGGGGAAATGCTCACCCTCAGTTTAAGCGAAATATATGAAAGAATTTTTGAGTTTATTGTATATGAAGAAAACGGCAAAATTCTTGGTTGCTGTGCTCTTCACCCTTCATGGGAAGACTTAGCCGAAATCAGATCACTTGCGGTCAGTGAGGAGTATTTCAATAAAGGGATAGGCAAAAGTCTTGTGAAACACAATTTGCAAAGGGCAAAAGAGCTTGGAATTAAAAAGGTTTTTGCCCTTACATATAAACTGAAATTTTTTGAAAAGCTTGGATTTTACGAAATCCCAAAAGACAGTCTGCCCAGAAAGATATGGTCTGATTGTCTTAAATGCCCACTTTTTCCTGATTGTGATGAAATAGCTGTTATGATCGAAATTTAATTGGAGTAGTACCTGATGATTATTGAAGATTTGCTTGGTAGATTTGAAAAATTAGAAGATAAATTTAAAATGTTTATCCCTGTTGTAAATGAAGAAAAGATTGCCCGTGAAATTGAAAAAATAGACAAAATGTCAATGGAAGATGCCGATTTTTGGAATAAAAAAGAATCAAAAATCCTCTTAAAAGAACAGGCAATCAAAAAAAGATTTTTAGAAGAGTATAAATTTATAAAGAAGTTAGTGGAAGACTGTAAAGTAATGATTGAGCTTTTTGAGTCAGGAGAAGATGAGGCAGAAAAGGAACTGTATCAGCTTGTCAATGAACTTGAGGACAAAATTACTGACTTTGAGCTAAAACTTATTTTAAATGGTGAAAATGACAGTAACAATGCTATTCTCACTATACATTCAGGAGCTGGCGGCACAGAAGCAAATGATTGGGCTAACATGCTTTTTAGAATGTACACCATGTGGGTAGAAAAGAAAAATTTTAAATACGAGATACTGGACTTGCTCCCCGGAGATGAAGTTGGAATTAAATCTGTCACTATCAATGTGGTTGGCGAATATGCATATGGGTATTTGAAGGGTGAAACAGGTATTCACAGACTTGTAAGATTATCCCCATTTGATTCAAATAACAAAAGACATACGTCTTTTGCATCCGTCTTTGTTTTACCTGAAATAGATGACGACATTGAAATAAGTATCGTGGAATCTGATTTAAAGATAGACACATTTAGGGCAAGCGGGGCAGGTGGGCAGCATGTAAATACCACAGATTCAGCAGTAAGAATTACACATATTCCAACAGGTATTGTGGTAAGCTGTCAGAATGAAAGGAGTCAGCATAAAAATAAGGCGCACGCAATGAAAATCTTAAAAGCCAAGCTTTATGAACTTGAGCTTGAAAAAAGAAATAAGGAAAAAAGTGAACTTGAAAGCAGTAAGTCAGAAATAGGTTGGGGTAATCAGATAAGATCTTATGTAATGCATCCGTATAAAATGGTAAAAGATTTAAGAACCAGATATGAAACTGGAAACGTGGATGCTGTAATGGATGGAAATATTGACGATTTTATAAAATCTTATCTTTTTTATAATGCAGGAATTAAGGCTGATGGAACGCAGTAAAAGATTGAGAGCAACTTACGCAAAAGTTGACCTTGACAGATATATCAAAAATATAAACTACTTAAAGAATATATCCGGTAGTCTTGCAATTGCCACTCTCAAGGCAAATGCCTATGGACACGGAGCCACAGAGCTTGGTAAACAGCTTCTCAAAACAGGTACAAGTGATTTTTTTAGCGTTGCAACTATTGAAGAAGGGGTAACATTAAGACTTAATTTGTCAGACAAACCAAAGATTCTTGTGTTAGGCTATGTGGATGACAGATTTTTTGAGGAAGTGGTTAAGTATAATCTTATTCTTACAATTTATGATGATGAAATAGCAAATAAGTATCACAGATTTCTTGAAAAAAAAGCTGTAAAAATGCCTGTGGCATTAAAAATTGACACCGGCATGCATAGGCTTGGTTTCAAGACAAACCTTGATTATGTAGAGTTTTGCAACAGATTTCACCTATTTGATGTTACATTGGTGATGACTCACTTATCAAGTCCTGACAGTGATGATGCTTTTACAACAGCTCAAATGGAAGAATTTGATTGGTATATAAAAAAATATAAAATAAAAAATACTTCTGTATTAAACTCTTCGGCAATTTTAAAATATAAAAAGGACTATACTTTTATTAGGCCTGGTATTGCTTCATTTGGCTATGTTTACGGAATAGAAGACAAAAATTTAAAACCGGTTATGAGCATTTTTTCCAAAATAGTCCATGTAAAAAATATCAAAAAAGGGGATTCAGTAAGTTATAATAGAAGATTTATAGCAGAAAAAGATATGAAAATAGGTGTACTGCCAATAGGATATGCTGACGGTTACCCAAGACTTTTTACAAATAAGTCTTATGTATATTTTTGTGGTTATAAAGCAAAAATACTTGGAACTGTATGCATGGATATGATTATGATTGATTTGACAAATGTGCCTGAAAGATATTATAATGAAGAGGTGGAACTGCTTGGAGATAATGTTTCAGGTTATAAATGGGGAGATTGGGCAAATACAATTATTTATGAACTCTTATGCAGAATATCAAGTCGTATTCCAAGAGTGTATGTGAGTGAAAATGGAATCATTGGTTAACTTATTAACTGTTATCGGTTTACCTTTTACGCGATTAATTTTTGGCGCCGGCCGTATGTTTTTGCTTTTCATTGAAACAGTCGTTTGGGCGTTCAGACCGCCATTCAGGTTCAAGCTTCTTTTAAAGCAGGTCGAGTTTATAGGGATAAACTCCCTTTCAGTAATAATACTTACTGGCACATTTACCGGAATGGTTTTTGCATTTCAAAGCTACATAGGTTTCAGCAAATTTGGGGCGGAATATATGGTAGGTACTGTTGTAGCGCTTGGTATGGCAAGAGAATTGGGACCTGTATTAAGCTCAATAATGGTAGCAGCAAGAGCAGGCTCTGCTATTACAGCCGAAATCGGTACAATGAGGGTTACCGAGCAGATTGACGCTCTTTATGCCCTTGCGGTTGAACCTGTACAATATCTTGTGCTCCCAAGAATTTTTGCCGGAATAATTGTAATGCCCATTTTAAATGCCGTAGCTGTTTTCTGCGGTACAATTGGCGGATATTTTGTTGGGGTCAATATTTTAGGCATCAATAAAACTTTATACTTGCAAAATATGTATAGATATGTTGACCTTGCAGATTTTTATAACGGTATGGTCAAGGCAACTGTTTTTGGGCTAATTTTAACACTTGTTGGCTCATATAAGGGGTTTTACACTAAAGGCGGAGCGGCAGGTGTAGGACAGGCCACTACAGAATCGGTTGTACTTTCATGTGTTTTGATACTTGTATTTGATTATATTCTGACGGCATTTATGTTTTAGGTGAAAAATGATTAGTGGTGTTGATATACAGATAGAAGTTAAGAATCTGCATAAAAGTTTTGGAGATTTCAAGGTGCATAAAGGGATAGACCTTTTAATACCAAAAGGAGCCATCACTGTTATTTTAGGTCCTTCCGGCACCGGAAAAAGTGTACTCTTAAAGCAGATAATGGGACTTATTATGCCTGATAAAGGGGAAATACTTGTCGATGGAGTTGATATTACCAAACTTGACAAGAAAGAGCTTGTGGCAGTCAGAAAAAAATTTGGAATGCTTTTTCAAAATGCCGCGTTGTTTGACTCAATGAATGTCTACGAAAATGTTGCTTTCCCTCTTAGAGAGCATACTAAGTTAAAAGAGAAAGAGATTAGAGATATTGTGATAGAAAAATTGAGGGTTGTTGGTCTTAAAGATGTAGAATATAAAATGCCATCGGAGCTTTCCGGTGGTATGCGAAAAAGGGTAGGGCTTGCTCGGGCGATTGCCCTTGAGCCGGATATCATTTTGTATGATGAGCCTACAACAGGGCTTGATCCGATTATGAAAGATGTAGTGGATAATCTTATTTATAACACTCAAAAAAAGCTAAATATTACTTCCGTTGTCATTTCTCATGATATTGACAGTACAATTAAGATTGCTGATTATGTGGCAATGATTTATGATGGTAAAACGGTTATAAACGGGACAATAGAGGATTTAAGGACTACTGATAATCCTTATGTCCAGCAGTTTTTAAGTGGCTCAATGGATGGACCTATTAAAATTTTTTAGAGGGGTATTAGTTTATGAAGTTTGGACTTGAAGCGAAAGTAGGTGTCTTTGTGGTTCTTTCTCTGATACTAATTGGTTATATGACTACAAAAGTAGGAGATATAAGCTTTGGTAAGCAAAAAGGTAATATTATCAAGGCTTACCTTAATAATGCCTCAGGTCTTGAAAAGGATGCAATTGTGAAATTTAAAGGGGTTGATGTAGGTTATATTAAAGATATAAAACTTGAAGACTCAAAAGTTGCACTTGAATTGGTAATAAAAGAAGGTGTTATCTTGCCGTCAAACTTAAGAGTTTCTGTTCGCGCAAGCGGTTTTTTGGGTGAAAAATTCCTTGAACTTGAACAGTTAGGGGAAGATTCCGCAAGTACGTCTTTAAAAAATGGCGATGTAATTACGAACTCCAAAGAGAGTGTTGACTTTGATCAGTTAAGTGCAAAGTTGGGTGATATAGCTGACCAGGTAAATATCCTGGTAAAATCTCTCAATGATGTTTTTTCTTCTCAAGAGGGGAAAGAAAATATGACAAAAACACTTGAAAATGTAAGATATTCAACAGAAAGCCTTAAAACTATTCTGGAAGAAAATCAGAAAAAAATAAATACCATTGTTAATATTGTGGAGCAAATAACAGATACTATCAGTAAAATGACAATTGCCAATCAATCAAATATTAATGAGCTTATAGCAAATCTTACGGAAGTATCAAAAGTATTGAAATCTCAAACACCTGAAATTGCCAATAAGGTTAACAATATTACAGGAAATATAGATAATCTGATTGCTGATTCAAAGGGTGACCTTAAAGAAACAGTAAAAAATATGAAAACAGTTACAGCAAAACTTGAAAAGTCTGTGGATAATATAAATGCTATCACAGATAAAATCAATAAGGGTGATGGTACAATAGGAACACTGTTAAATGACAATGAAACTGCCAAAGATGTAAAAGAAACTGTTAAAGGGCTTAAAAATATGGTTACCCAGTTTGACAGATTTAAGTTTTACCTTTCATTTAGCGGTGAAAAGATGTGGGATACCGGTGAAACAAAAGGGTATTTCAAAGTTAAGGTACAACCTCGCAAAGATAAATACTATCTTCTTGGCCTTGCAACAAGCACCGGAGGAAAAGAGTATATTACAAATACCAACTACACATATACCGGTGATCTCCCTTACCATATTGATGGAAATACCGGTTCAACATATTCAAATTACTCTGTAAAAGAAGTGAAAAGAAAAGAAAACTCTCTGACTTTTATAGCCCAATATGTTCAGAGATTTTATGACAGACTTGATTTGAGAATAGGATTGATGGAATCAGAGTTTGGACTGGGTGCCGATTATTTTCCTTTTGATGATGAAAAACTGCAGTTTTCACTGGATGCGTATGACTTTTCAGACAGCAACACAGACAGAAAACCACACATGAAAACAAGCCTATATTACAACTTTACAAAAAATTTGTATCTAAATGTTGGGTATGATGATTTTCTAAATAGTGATACCAAGAGCGGATTTATAGGAGCTGGGCTTATATTCCTTGATGAAGACTTAAAATATCTTTTTGGTAAAGTCCCGCTTCCAACAAATTAGGATTAAAATGAGAATAAAACTTGGAATATCCACCTGCCCAAATGATACTTATATTTTTGCTCCAATCATAAATAATTATGTTAAACATGAGCTGGAGCTCAAGATAATTCTTGATGATGTGGAACTCCTCAATAATCTTGCCATTCAAAATAAACTTGACATTGTAAAGGTATCTTACGGTGTTGTTGAGAAGGTCGTTGATAATTATAAAATTCTAAAGGCTGGTGGAGCATTGGGGTTTGGCTGTGGCCCGATAGTTGTCTCAAAAAATCATAGTACAATTGATGAGTTAAAATATAAAAAGATAGGAATACCTGGCAAAAACACTTCAGCATTTAAAATTTACAAACACTTTTTCTCTGATATGGAAAATACGTTCATTGAAATGAGATTTGATGAAATCATGCCTGCTATCAATAAAGATGAAATTGATGCAGGTATTGTCATCCATGAAGGCAGATTTGTTTATAGAAGTTATGGACTTAAAAAGATAGTTGACCTTGGAGATTTGTGGGAACAAAAGCACCAAACACCAATCCCCCTTGGATGTATTTTAATCAGTAAAAAAATAGAAAATTTAAGCAAATATTTTTGTGACTTAATAAGAGATTCCATCAATTTTTCAAAAAATAACTACAATAATGTTTTCCCTTTTATAAAAAAATATGCACAGGAACTTGACGATGAAATTATTAAAAAACATATTGAGTTATTTGTAAATGAATATTCACTTGATGTCAGTAAATATGTGAATGTGTTGTCCAATTTTATAGGTACAAAAGAGTCTATTTTTGCAAAATGAATTTATACTATGTTTACGCCACAGGTCTTGTTTTTTATTGTTTGATTCACAGTCTGCTTGCTGATTTCAAAATCCTAAAAAAGTTATACTACCTATGGTGGTATAGATTGTTTTATGTAATATCATCAAGCTTACTGCTTATCCCTTTGATTTTTTTATATTTTAAACTTCCTTCAGAAAAATTTTTTTATCCCTCTTTTCCGTATGTCATTGCTCTTTATCTTTTATCATTTTTGGGGGTAATTGTCGGCTATCTTGCAGTCAAAAGCTATGATAATGATACATTTTTAGGTTTA
The DNA here is from genome assembly GCF_055117995.1 of Deferrivibrio sp. Taxonomy (NCBI): domain Bacteria; kingdom Pseudomonadati; phylum Deferribacterota; class Deferribacteres; order Deferribacterales; family Deferrivibrionaceae; genus Deferrivibrio; species Deferrivibrio sp. The sequence continues at coordinate 14,997 of NZ_JBSQOT010000013.1, forward strand.
AAACAAGTCAGGGATTATTTTAAAAACAATAGGCGATATTTTAACGAAAACGGCAACTTGATAACAGATAAGGGGATTTTAGGTATAGTCAGACATCCCTACTATCTTGCTAGCCTACTAATCCTATGGGGTAGGCCTCTTTACCTGAAAGATTTTATCACCAATGTTATTTTTACTCTCTATTTTATACTGGGGTCAATAAATGAAGAAAGAAAGCTTTTGAAAATTTATGGAGAAGAATATATAATCTACAAAAAAAATGTTCCTATGATTATCCCTTTTTTGAAGAGAAAGAGATGAAAGTTTACGGTATTTATAATCCAGCAAGCGGCAGCTTTGATATTTCACAAATAAATTATTGCGTATCGTATCTTGAAAAAAAGTATAAACTTAAAATTGAAATCGTAGAATCAAAATATCCAAAATTTTCAAACGATTTTTTTAAAAACAATTTTGCTGATTTGGTCATAGTTTTTGGTGGGGACGGATTTATCAGAGATGTTGTAGAAGGGCTTTATATCAATAAAATCAGTTGTCTTGTATATTTTATACCATTTGGAACTGTGAATGTATTGTGCAGAGAGCTAAAAATTGGAACGAGCTACAAAAAAGCATTAAACAATTTTTCATTAAATAGCAAAAAACTCCCTTTGAATATCGGACTGGCAGGGGATAAAGTTTTTGTACAAATGTTTGGGATTGGATTTGATGCGGCTTCAGTAAAAAATGTCAATATCAGATTGAAAAAAAATATCGGAAGATATGCTTACGTTATTTCCGCTCTCAAAAATATTTTTGGTAAGTTTGATATCCACCAAATTTATTTTGATAAAAAAAAGTTTCAGACAGAGCATTTGATAGTTAATATCGGAAATTTTTATGCCGGATCATATAAAATATACAATAAATTTTCAGATAAATTTAAAATTTTGATTTCAGAAGATATTGGATTTTTTGGTTTGATAAAATTTTTAATTCATATATTTACACCATTTAAAATATTGGATATAAAACTTGCCGGTGTAGTTAAAATAGAAAATGTAACAGATGCCCAAATTGACGGAGACTATGTAAACTTTGATGGGAAAGGTATTTATGTTAGGCTAATAAACACAAAAATATTCATTTTAAAACCAGGTGATTAAATGAAAGAAAAATTTGCAAAACTTTTTAAGATACAATTATTAAACTTTTTCATAATTTTTTTGCTGCATATCCTGTTCTTTTTGATTACACCCAAAAGCAGCTTAATATATTCAAATTTATTCTTAGTCTTATCTGCTCTGTCCAATGCCTTTATGTTTACATTTTTGCTTATTCTTATAAATATACCTTTTGTCTTTTTGGGCAATACATTACAAAAGATAATATTATTTGTTACAAATTTTATAGTATTCGTTTTTATCTTCGTGGATTTCGCTATTTTTAGAATCTACAATTTTCATTTCAATGGGATGGTCATTGGAATGATAACCACTCCTGGTTTCTGGGATTCAGTATCACTTGGCTTTTCTACAATTTTATTATTTGTTTTAGTGATTTTATCTATTGTATTAATTGAATATTTTATAGTAAACTACTGGTATAATAAGATAAAGTTTAGACATTTAATCTATTTTTATATACTCTGTATTCTATTTACCGCATTTGAAAAGATAGGTTATGCAATTTCAGATATTTACAATCTTCAGAGTATTACAAGATTTACAAAAACTTACCCTTTATATCAGCCTTTGACTGTAAGAGGCTTTGCCAAAAAAATACTTAAAATAGATGTAAACAAAGAGGATGGCTTTAAAATCACGAAATCATTACTGCACTATCCAAAAAATAAATTAAATATAGCAAAACCTGATAAAAAATTGCCGAATATCATAGTAATTGCTATCGATAGCCTCAGATTTGATATGATAAATGATGAAGTTTCTCCCAATATCAATATGATAAGAAAAAAATCCTATGATTTTGCCAACCACTACTCAGGTGGTAACTCAACAAGATTTGGTATATTTTCACTTTTTTACGGTCTTTATGGATATTACTGGCATGATTTTTTAAACAACAGGCAGGGCACTGTATTATTTGATGCTCTCAAAGAAGCAGGTTACGATTTTAAAATTTTATCCGCAACCCTTTTAACATTTCCGGAATTTAGAAAAACTGCCTTTATAAAAATTCCAGATTCAATTGAAGACACTTTTGATACAAATGACAGTACAAAAAGAGAGCATATTGTTCTGGAAAGATTTATCAAATACAGAGATAGCCTAACTTCAGAAAAACCGTATTTTTCATTTATATTTTTTGATGCGCCCCATGCCAGGAAATTTCCAAAGGAGTTTAATAAGTTTAAATCGAGCGGTAAAGATGCAAACTATCTTATTATTGGAAAAAATAATATTACGGACATTAAAAATGCTTATATGAATTCAGTTTATTTTGATGATTTCCTTGTGGGAAAGCTTTATAACTATCTGGAAGAAAAGGGGGATCTAAAAAACACTATAATAGTTATAACAGGAGACCATGGAGAAGAATTTTATGAACAGGGGCATTTTGGACACAACAATAGTTTTGGAAAATACCAAACAAAGGTGCCTTTCATTGTGTATATGCCAGGACAAGGGTATAAAAAAATAAGCTCAATTACCAGCCATTATGACTTTGTGCCAACCATTCTCAGTATGGTTGGAGTAAAAAATGATTACAAAGATTATTCTTTTGGGACAAATTTGTTCGAACCTGAAAAAAGAGACTATGTGGTAAGCTGCAACTGGAGTAACTGCGGAATAATTGATAATGAATCGGTATTGTATTTCTCATATGAAACTCATAAATCCTTCAATATGACTGTTTATGATGAAAATTACAAAGAAGTAACTGACAAAAATTTTATCAATGAGAAGAAAAAAAGGCTTAATAAAATTATCAAAGAATTTACGTATTTTTATAAGTAAAAGCCCCATAAGGGGCTTTTATTTTAAATAGCTTGTGTTCGCAATTCCGTGTCACCCTAACTATCGTTATCCACATTATTATATTTTTAAATATCCTGAATTTTTAATACAATTTTACCAAAATGTTTATCTTCTTCCATCATTCTGTGAGCATCAGCAACTTCATCAATAGTGAAAACTTTTGAGATCAAAGGCTTTATAGTGCCATCAGCAAATTTTGGCAGTGCAACTCTTGTAAACTCTGATACTATTTCACCTTTTTCACTTACAGGTCTTGACCTTAAAACTGAACCGATAATCTGCTGTCTTTTTACCATCATAAGGGCAAGATTGAGCTCAGCTTTTATTCCACTTATAACACCAATAATTATAAGCTTACCTTTATAGGCTAAAGAATTCATGTTTGGTGCAAGATATTTTGCTCCCACATGATCTAAAATCAAATCTACGCCTTTTTTATTGGTGAATTCTTTAACAATTAGGGCAAAATCATCTGTTGAAGTATAATCAATTACAAGGTCCACGCCGAGATTTTTTACATTTTCAATTTTTGAAGGGTGTGCCGTTACAATAAGTTTTGAGTTTGGAGCAAGTGCTTTGCACAATTGAATGCCGGCTGTATTTACCCCACCGCCACCGCCGTGTAAAATTGCCGTTTGTCCATCTTTGAACTCACCTATCATGAATATATTCAAAAATGCAGTAATATAAGATTCACATATGCATGCAGCTTCCTCAAAGGTCATATTCTCAGGAATTGGCATAAGGTGATTTGCATATGCAACTGCATATTCAGCATATCCACCACCACCTACAAGACTGATTACTCTGTCACCTTTTTTCCACCCGGTAACATTTTTACCTACCTCTTCTATTACACCAGCAACCTCGAGCCCCAAAATTTCAGAATCGCCTGGGGGAGGTGGGTATTTTCCTTCTCTTTGAACCAAATCTGGTCTGTTGATAGAAGTTGCAGCTACCTTGATTAAAACTTGCTCATCATTTGGTACAGGTTTTTCAGCTTCTCCAACAGTCAAAACTTCAAGTCCCCCAAAACCTTTTAACAAAACAGCCTTCATACAATCCTCCTTTTAAACTTTTATTTCTACATTAAGCCCCAACTCGTCCTTATACTTTTCAATTATCGGATTAACCTCAGAGTTGATAAAATCCATTACCTGTTCAGGAGCTCTCCCTATAAAATCCTTTGGATTAAGCATATTCTCAATCTCTTCTTTGCTCAATGGTATGTTTTTATCATTTATCAGCCTTTCAATGAGGTCATTTGGTTTGCCATCAACTTTTACAACTTTCCCGGCATCCATTGAATGCTGCCTTATTATTTCGTGCATCTCCTGCCTGCTTGCCCCTTTTTTGACTGAAGCCATTATGATATTTTCTGTTGCCATAAATGGAAGCTCTTCCTGTATATGTTTTAAAATCATATTTTCATATACAACAAGCCCATTTGTTACATTGTATAATAACTCCAATATGGCATCAATAGTCAAAAATGCTTCCGGTATTGATATTCTTCTGTTTGCCGAGTCATCGAGCGAACGTTCAAACCACTGTGTTGCATGAGTAAAATAAGGGTTTATGGAAAGTGTAATTACATGTCTTGCAAGAGAACAAATACGTTCACTTCTCATTGGGTTACGTTTGTATGCCATCGCGCTGGAACCTATCTGGCTTTTTTCAAAAGGCTCTTCTACCTCCTTTAAGTTTTGCAATAACCGCAAATCCGTAGCCATCTTGTGAGCAGATTCTGCAATGCCTGCAAGGGATTTTAACACTCTGGTGTCTTGTTTTCTTGTATAGGTTTGCCCTGCAATTTTTAAAACTTTTTCAAATCCCATCTTTTTTGATACAATTTCGTCTAATTTTTTGACTTTTTCATGGTCACCTTCAAATAGACTTAAAAAAGATGCCTGAGTACCGGTAGTCCCCTTAACCCCCCTAAATTTTAAATTATCCTTTACAAACTCAAGTTCCTCAAAATCAAGCACAAAATCCTGGAGCCAGAGACATGCTCTTTTTCCCACAGTAGTCAGTTGAGCTGGCTGATAATGAGTAAATCCTAAGGTAGGCACATCTTTATATTTAATGGCAAAATTCTTAATATTATTGATAACATTAACAAGTTTTTTCAGGACGATATTAAGTCCTTCTTTCATCACAATCAAGTCAGTATTATCACCAACATATGCGCTTGTGGCTCCCAGATGAATTATCGGCATAGCCTTTGGGCAAACTTTACCGAAAGTATGCACATGAGCCATAACATCGTGCCTGAATTTTTTCTCCATCTCGGCAGCATATTCAAAATCTATATTTTCAATATTCAACTTCATTTCGTCTATTTGTTCCTGAGATATATTAAGCCCGAGCTCTTTTTCTGACTCTGCAAGCGCAATCCATAGTTTACGCCAGGTAGTAAATTTCTTTTTGGCAGAAAAAAGCTCAAGCATCTCACGACTTGCATATCTCTCTGAAAGAGGGTTTTGATAAACGGTATAATCTTTCATCTTAGCTCCTTATTTTTTTATTCCAATACTTTGCTTTTTCTTTTACTTCTTTTATATCTATTGTTACAAATTCTCTGTTTTTCATCAAACATTTTCCATTAACAAACACATCTGTTACATTCGATGGTTCTGCGGTGTATACAAGATGCGAAACAGGGTTGTAAACCGGTAACATGTTTATGTCATCAAAAGAGATAATCATAAAATCGGCATAATTACCTTTTTTTAATTCACCGCATTTGTCAAGATTAAGGGCTTTTGCTGCATTTTTTGTTGCCATATTAAATACTTCTTCTGCATTCATCACCGTAGGATCTAAGTTTAGACCTTTTTGCAACTTTGCAAAATAGGACATTTCTTCAAACATATTAAGACTGTTATTACTTGCATTGCCATCGGTGGCAATGGTGAGATTTGCGCCTGCTTCTTTGAGTTTATTAGCCTTAATAAAACCACTTGCAAGTTTTAAATTACTTTTAACGCAAGCAGCAATATTTGCTTTCTTACTACCCAATATCTCTATTTCTTCATCATCAATCCATATAACATGGGCAAAAATAGTGTTGGCATCCAGTAAACCTATCTCATCAAACAACTTTACGGGAGATTTTCCATACCTTTTAATTATTTCATCAACTTCCCACTTTGTTTCAGCCAGATGTGTATGTATCTGTATTTTGTGCCTTATTGAAAAATCTATACATTTTCTATAATTTTCAGGACTAACGGTATAAGGAGCGTGAGGACAAACAGAAATTTTTATAAGTTCATCAGATTTAAATTCTTCAATTAAATCCTCAATCCTTTTTAAATAATCATCGGAATTTTTTGCAAATTTTGTTGGAAAATCAAGTACACCGCCACCTACTACACCTCTTAGACCAACATCACTAAGCGCTCTTCCAATATTTTTTGAAAAAAAATACATATCGTTTGCACAGATTGTCCCTGACCTTATCATTTCAGCTGCTGCCAAAATTGTAGCGTCGTATACAAAATGCTCATCAAGCATTTTACTTTCAGCAGGCCATATGTGCTCTTCAAGCCAGTTTTTTAAAGGCAAATCATCAGCAAGTCCTCTAAAATATGACATTGGAAGATGTGTATGTGAGTTTATGAAAGCCGGAAAAACACCAGAATTACCTCTTTCAAGTATCTCGTATGTTTTATCGGATAGGGTTTCAGTAATGCCTTCGATAATATTGTTATTTACAAGCAGATATTTATCTTGATGAAGTTTATTGTTATAGTAAATAAATTTTGCTTTTATAGCCAATTTACCCATCATTTCTCCCTTTATTTGCATATATTGAGCAAATCTTTCACTTTTTTTACACTAAAATCTGGCTTGACATCTCTTAACTTACCATAACCATATTCACAAAAACAAGTTTTTATATTGGCGTTTTTCCCTGCTTCTATATCTGTGTAATTGTCCCCTATAATTATTGCTTTTGAAGGGATTAATTGATTATTATTCAATATAGTATTAATCGGAGTAGGGGATGGTTTCTTTTCCGGAAATGAGTCAGCACCATACCATTCATCAAAATATTTATCTAATCTGTAATATTTAACAAGATAATCAGTATTATCAAAAGCTTTATTTGACAGTATGATTAATTTTTTGTCATTATATTTAAGTTGCTCAAAAACTTCGAAAATATTTTCAAAAGGTTTTGTTTTATTGGTTTGATTTTTTTGATAAATTTTCCTGAAATGTGTTTCGTATTCTTCTTTAAAGACAGTATCACCTATTGCCCTTTGAACAAGAGCTTTAAAACCGTCCCCAACATAGCTCTTGGTAGTCTCAATATCAAATGTTTGCAAATTAAAAAATTGTAGAGTTGAAGTAAGGGAATCGTGAATATCTTCTATTGTATCAAGGATTGTACCATCAAGGTCAAATATGAACAATTCAAACATTTTTCACCCTCAATTATTAATTTTAAGAGGATACAAAAATAAAATTTAAAATCAACAGATTTTGAAAAAAATAAAAAAGAAAGTTTGATAAAAAAAGCGGGCCTAAGCCCGCTTAAATTTTAAATTAAAGACTTACAACATTAACTGCTGCAGGTCCTTTTCCGGTTTTTTCAATTTCAAACTGCACTTTCTCACCTTCAGCAAGAGTTCTGAAACCCTCTTTTTGAATTGAAGTGTGATGAACAAATACATCCTCACCATTTTCCTGTGTGATGAAACCAAAACCTTTTGTGTCGTTAAACCACTTAACTGTTCCTTTGAGCATTTTTACCTCGCAAATTATAAAATATTTTACAGCATAAAAAAAATGCCGTGCTGGATGCACGGCTCTTTAGTCTTTTTAAACTGCTGTACTACCAACTCTTGCATAACTATACACCAATAATTTATTTATGCAAGCTTTTTATTTAAAAAATAAAAATAATTGACAACTTTTTTAAAAATTAATATAAACAAACCTCACTTGTCTTTATGATGCGCCCTTAGCTCAATTGGATAGAGCGTTTGACTACGGATCAAAAGGTTGGGGGTTCGACTCCTCCAGGGCGCGTATTCAAATATTTTGACTGGGCGTATATATGCAAAAAATATTTATATCTGATATAGTTTTTTCAGAGCAGTACTTCCCTGAACTATCTAAAAATACTGGTTTTTTTGTGCCATATATAGATTATATTGATATGATTGAAGAAAACTTAATAAAGGGTGGAGAAATATTGGTGGGGTGGTCAGCAGGCGCACATTTGATAAGTAAAAATATAAATACTTTTTGCAATAAATGGAAAAAAATAATTCTCATTAACCCATACTCAAGACTTACCGACAACATATCAGAGCAAAGTATTGATACGCTAATAAAGGGGCTTGGCAAAGATTTTACCAAAACAATCAGTTATTATCTTTCAAAAACCGGGGCAAATACAAAAATTTTACCTGATGAAAGTATAAAAAAGCAATTGATCGAAACTCTCCTATATTTTAAAGAATCTGAAGTTAAATCAGAAAGCAGTGCTTCAAATATTGATATAGTTTATGGTAGTGCAAATCAGATTATAAAAAGGTCTACTATATTAAATTTTCTTAAAATATTTAAAAATGCAAGATTCATGGAGGTAGATCAGCCTCATTTTATTTCTGAGTCATTATTATTAAGCCTTATTCATTAATCTGTTTAGTTATCCTGAAAATATTCATAAATTGCTTGACAAAGCACTCAAGTTTTATTTAAACTGAAAAAAGATAAATCTAATCAAACAGGAAGTGGAGCATGGGAAACTTTGATATCAATATCGGAGAAAGAGTAAAGAAACTCAGAAATGAAAGGGAACTTACACTTCAGGATGTTGCCAACCTTACGGGATTTTCAAAGGCCTTGATTTCACAAATTGAAAATAATGTTGTTACCCCTCCCATAAATACTCTGGCAAAAATTGCAAAAGTATTAAACGTAAAGATGACATATTTTTTTGAAGAAGAAATCAATTATAAGGACTACTACCTTGTTGCTTCCGATAAAAGAAAGTTTGTTTTCAGAGAGGGAGCAAAACATGGTTACCTTTATGAGGAGCTTGCATCGATAAAAAACAATGACCTTTTTGAAACCTTTATTGTGTCTGTTAAGCCTGGCACCGGGGAGAAAAAGCTCTTCAGTCATGATGGATACGAATTTATGTTTTTATTGAAAGGGCATATCAGAATGTACCTTAATCAAGATATAGTTGAACTGAAAGAAGGGGACAGCATCGCATTTAATTCAAAAATTCCCCATTACGCTGAAAGTCTCATAAATGATGATTCAAAAGTGCTTTCTGTGAGGGTTAAAAATATAAACTTGAAATAATCAATACAATTTCAAATCGAGATAAATATCTTTATATTTTAAGTACCTTTGTGCATTATTTTTAATCATTTCAAGATCTGATTCTGTAAGATGCCTGGCAACCTTTGCAGGGTTACCGACTATAAGGCTATTTTCAGGAAAATTTTTATTGGGCGGAACAACCGCCCCGGCAGCCACCAGGGAATTTCTTGAAATTACTGAGTTATCAAGTATAACGGCACCAATTCCTATAAGACAGTCATCTTCAATTTTACAGCCATGAAGTGTAACACTGTGGGCTATACTTACTCTTTTCCCTATTTCAGTAGGGTATTTGTCTTTGGTTACATGTATAATTGAGCCATCTTGTATGTTTGTATCATCATCAATTTTAATATAATTTACATCCCCTCTTATTACAACATTATACCAGATACTTACATTATCTCCTATTGTCACATCACCAATAACAACAGCATTTTTTGCGATAAACACATTTTTTCCGAGTTTTGGCTTCAATAATAGTCGATTTCTTACATTTTCCATTATTATACTCTCTTGAGTTTAATTTTTATTGTTGTACCAAAATCTTCCTCTGAATGTATGTAAAAAATACCACCCATCTTTTCTATCAAATATTTTGCAATTGCAAAACTAAATCCTTTCTTTTCAGAATCAAGCTGTTCGATTCTGCCATACTCATTAAATTGAGCGATAAAAGGTTCCATTATTTCATTAAGCTTGTCTTGCGGAATACCTTTACCCGTATCTTTAATTATTATCTCAACATTTTCATTATCAGATGTAATCCTAAAAAGTATTTCACCTTTTTCGGTATATTTAACTGCGTTGTCAATAAACTGAGTCAATGCCCTGAGAAGATTTTTTTCATCAGCAATAACATTTGGTACATTTTCATCAATTTCATAATTAAAAATTATCTTCTGGTTATCTTTCAAAAGCCCTTTTGCAAGAGAAACAATCGATTCATAAACCACATGAAGTGAAATCTCCTGCGGCCTTATTTCAGTAATATTGGTTTCAAGTTTTGCAATATTTAGTATGTTGTTAATTAAGTTTAAAAGCCTTTTGCTGGAGTCATGAATAACCTTAATCATTTCTTTAAAATCGTCGCCATCAGGTCTGTAATTTTCATCAGTCATTATGGTTGTAAATCCTATAATTGCATTAAGAGGAGTCCTTAACTCATGGGAAACATTGACCAAAAACTTACCCCTATAGTCTGAAACTTCCTGCAACTCTTTTTTTGACTTTATCAATTGTAAATTCAGTGCTTTCAACTCTGCATTTGATGTTTCAAGCTCATTTAATGCTTCTTTGTTTTTTGCTGCTTCTTTTTTGTAATCATCTCTAACCTTTTCAAACTGAATATTTAAAGTGTTTAGCTTATCTTTTAACTTTATATATTTATTTAAAGTGTAGTATATTGAGACAGAATACCCGATGATAGAAATTGTAACAATAATTGAAAGAAAAATATAAAATTGATTATTTATTAAATACAGTACCAGAGATATGTTTAAAAGCGCAATAAACAAAATAATTAACAGATTCAATAAATTTAACTTAAATACTTGACTATTTCCCATAAGTTTAATATATAATTCAAATATAAATAAATTGCAAGGAGATAAGATGAGTTACGGAGCCAAATTAAAAGATATAAGAAAAAAACTTGGTATGACACTGGAAGATATTTCGCAAAAAACCGGCTTTACAAAAAGTTTTATCAGCCAGATTGAAAATGGAAAAAATTCACCATCTATCTCATCTTTGAAAAAAATATGTTATGCATTGGGGACTACTATAAGCGAACTATTTGAAGATGAAAGGAATATTGTTCACAAATTCACAAACTCCGATTACAAAATTTTAAAGAATAAAAGTCTTTCCATGGCTTTTCTTGCATCCAAGCTTGTTAATCGAAAGCTTGAGCCGATGCTAATAGAAATTGACCCGCACTCAGAAACAGGCTCTGATTATTACAGACATACCGGTGAAGAATTTGGATATGTCCTTGAGGGGACTTTAACGGTTGTAATAGGTAACGATGAATACGTGTTAAAAGAGGGGGATTCTATTTACTTTAGCTCAAACCTCCCTCACAAGTTAAAAAATAAAAACGACACAAAATTGAAAGCTTTTTGGGTAGGTACACCACCAAGTTTTTAAAATTTGTTATCGGATTTTCCGATACATCTTATTAGTATTGACAAAAAAAATAAAAGTCTATATTAGGATTCTGGATGCAACTTTTGTGCATACCTTGACTTTTTTGGTTATTGAAAGCAGATACGCTTGGATCCGACAGGACCGAGACGAAGGATAAATTTAAATGTCAATAAAAGCCTTCCGGTTATGTCGGAAGGCTTTTTTGTTAATACGCAAATGGAGGATAATTTGAGTAAACATGCCGAAGTAAAAAAAATAACTGTCAACAATATCAAAAATATGAAGCATAAAGAAAAAATTGTTTGCCTTACTGCTTATGATTATACATCAGCAAAAATTATAGACGAAAGCGGTGTGGATTTGATACTCGTAGGGGATTCACTTGGGATGGTAATGAACGGATATGAAAGCACTATCCCTGTAACTGTTGATGAAATTATTTACCACACAAAATCTGTCAAGAAGGGGATAAAAAGAGCCTTTCTTGTGGCTGATATGCCATTTGGCAGTTATCAAATTTCAGATGAGCAAGCCTTAACAAATGCTGTCAGAATTATAAAAGAAAGTGGGGCGGAAGCAATAAAGCTGGAAGGGGGAAAAGAATTTGCACCACTTGTAAAAAAAATGGTGAAGATGGGTATTAATGTAATGGGACATATCGGTCTTATGCCACAGCAGGTTTTGGCTGAAGGTGGATATAAAATTCAAGGAAGACATAATGAAGAAAAATTAATTGAAGATGCTATTGCTCTCGAAGAGGCAGGGGTCTTTTCAATAGTATTAGAAGGTGTTGTGGATGAGGTCAGTAAAAAAATAACTGAAAAAATAAGTATACCCACAATTGGAATTGGAGCAGGAATTCATTGCGATGGTCAAATACTTGTTTTCCAGGATATATTCGGGATGTTTGATGATTTTGTCCCAAAATTTGTAAAGCAATATGCAAATGTTGGTAAAATTATCAAGGAAGCTGCTATGACTTATTGCAAAGAAGTCAAATCCTCTGAATTCCCTGAAGATAAACATTCTTTCAAGAGGTAGAATATGCAAGTTGTAAAAAAAATAGATGAATTGAGAAACATTATCAAACAAGAAAAGATTAAAGGCAATAAAATAGGTTTTGTCCCTACGATGGGATATTTGCACGATGGGCATTTAAGCCTTATAAAAAAATCAAAAGAAGACAATGATGTCACTGTTTGCAGCATCTTTGTAAATCCGACACAATTTGGTCCTGGTGAAGACCTTGACAAATATCCAAGAGATATTGAGAGAGATATGAAGCTCTTAAAAGAAAACAAATGTGACATCCTTTTTTATCCTGATGTAAAAGAAATGTATCCCAATGGATTTTATACCAAAGTAACATTATCTATTTTAACTGACAAGCTTTGCGGTAAAAGTAGACCGGGACATTTTGACGGGGTAGCAACAGTTGTTACCAAGCTAATAAATATTGTCAATCCTGATAGTGCTTACTTCGGTATGAAAGATTATCAGCAATTGCTTGTAATCAAAAGAGTTGTTGAAGACTTAAATTTAGATGTAAATATTGTGGGTTGTCCCATTGTCAGAGAAAATGACGGGCTTGCAATGAGTTCAAGAAATGTTTATCTCACCGAAAAAGAACGTGAATCTGCACTGTCTTTAAGCAAGTCTTTTAAACTTGTTAGTCAGTTAATCGAAAAAGGTATCAAAAATCCACAAGAAATAAAACAAGAGGTTTGTAAATTTATAGAAACCCATCCATTTACCAAAATTGACTATGTTGAATTGGTTGATATTGATACCCTCGAAAACCTGAATGAATTAAAAGATAAGTTTTTGCTTGCCTTGGCTGTTTTTGTGGGAAAAGCAAGACTTATTGACAATAAAATCTTTGAAATAAAATAAATTGAGGTGTGTTATGAAAAGAACAATGTTTAAATCAAAAATTCACAGAGCAACAGTTACTGATGCGGATTTGCACTATGAAGGGAGTATTACTATCGACAAAGATTTGATGGATATGGCAAATATCCTTACATATGAAAAAGTTGATATATATAATATAACAAATGGCGCAAGATTTTCAACATATACTATTGATGGTAAAAGAGGAAGTGGTGAGATTTGTCTGAATGGAGCTGCTGCAAGGTTAGTCCAGCCTGGAGATATGATTATAATTGTGTCATATGGTCAGTATGATGAAGAGGAGATTAAAAACCACAATCCAATTGTTGTCCAGGTGGATGAGAAAAATAGACCAATTAAAAAAGACAGGGTGCTTGTTTAAAAAAATATCCTGTTAATTCGGGGGCTTTTTAAAACCGTATTTTTGTAATGTAGTGGTTATGTAAATTAAAAAACGGATTTACAATTATATTTACATACACTATAATTGGTTAAAACGCAGGAGGCTGTTGAAATGTCCAAAATTAGTCAGTTTGTGGGTTTTAAACTTGGTAAAGAAAAATACGCCATCGATATAATGGTAATAGAAGAAATTTTACGAAAGACAGAAATCACCCCTGTGCCTAAAGCTCCTGATTTCATACAAGGGATTATTAATATAAGAGGGCGTGTTATCCCTGTTGTGGACTTGAAAAACAAATTAAACCTTGGAATGGTTGATGATTCCCAAACTTCAAGAATTATTATTACAAATATTGGTGGTAAAAAGGTGGGCTTTTTGGTTGACGAAGTTGATGAAGTATTGAGGATTGAAAAGGATATAATTGAAGACGCTCCGGCACTGGCTGTAAATATTGACTCACAATATATAAAAGGTGTTGCAAAAACTGAAGGTGGGATGGTAATACTTTTGGATATTACAAAAATATTTTCACCTTTTGAACAAAAACAATTTAACTCTTTTTAGACTAAATGGATTATAAAAGTGAACTTAAAAAAAGGATAATCTTACTAAGGAAAAATCCTGCTTCTCTTTACAACGATCCGGAAAATACCTTAAACGCTCTATATATTACGCTAAAAAATATTAACCCTTGGCTTGCAGACAAAATTCTATCTACAATAAAGTCAAAAAATTTCAGTACCAAAATGTTGGACAATCTTATAACTGAAATTTATCTTAATTTTATAAACATTGATGAGCCTACATTTTTCAGTGAAATTAATACCCCAATTGAAAAAATCAAAGGGGTAGGGGATAAGTTAAAAGAAACACTTCACTCTTTAAATATTAAAACAATAAATGAGCTTTTATTGTTTTTCCCTGACAGATATGAATATATTTCATCCGGTACCTCTTTTGATAAAAAAATTTTAATCGGCCAATACCATTTTCACGAATATGTAAAGTCAAAATTTGGTAAATCTTATTTGTTTGTAACTTTTAAGACAGATAACAATAAAACATTTGCTGGTGTCTGGTTTAACTTTAATAAAAAATACCCACTCCCTTTTCTACAGAGCCAGGAGAGGCTAAACCTTTATGGCGAAGTAAAAAACTTTAGGGGAATAATGGGTATTGTTCATCCGGAGTTTGTAAATGATGAAGAAATTGATAAAATCAGAGTCAGATATCCTGTTGGCAGTAAAATAAAAAATAAAACTTTTGCTAAACTTATTAAAACAGCTTATGAAAATTATAGTGAAACAATTTTTGATACACTCCCTTTTTTTATTGTGGATAAATATAAATTTCCTCACATCAGAGAGTCTTTGAAAGGTATCCATTTTCCTGATAATCCTTCAATTGTCAGTCAACTTAACTCTTTTAACTCAATTTATCATAAAAGATTTATTTACGAAGAACTTTTTTATCTTCAGCTTGGCTTTATAATAAAAAAACACAGTTACCAAAAAAACAATGGAATTATCTTTAAAATTGACAACACTTTTTTAGAAAAAATCAAGCCTTACATCCCCTTTAAACTGACAGCATCACAAAAAAGGGTTCTATCAGATATTTTTAATGATATGAAGAGTCAAAACCAGATGAACAGGCTTATTCAGGGTGATGTCGGAAGCGGAAAAACTATTGTGGCATTTATTGCTGCACTCGTTGCTATTTTAAACGGTTATCAGGTTACAGTTATTGCACCTACAGAAATACTCGCAGAACAACATTTTTTAAATTTTAACAAACTTATGGGAAATAGTTTTAAAAGTGTGCTCTTGACCAGCTCAGTGAAAAAGTCAGAAAAACAGCTGATTAAAAATAAAATCAAAGAAAATAGTGTCGATTTTATCTTTGGTACGCATGCTATAATTCAGGATGATGTAGAATTTAAAAATTTAGGACTTGCAATTATCGACGAACAGCACAGGTTTGGTGTTTTGCAGAGAAAAGCTCTTTGCGACAAAGGGATAAACCCTGACATTTTACTTATGAGTGCCACACCAATCCCCAGGACTTTGGCACTTACCCTCTATGGTGACCTTGATGTATCCACTATAGACGAATTGCCACCAGGGCGAAGACCTGTGGAAACTAGGGCATTTAATGAAAAAGAATCTCAAACCATTTTAAAATTTATGAAAAATGAAATTTTAAAGGGTAATCAGGTTTATGTTGTTTACCCTTTGATAGAGGAAAGCGAGAATCTCGATTTAAAAGCAGCTGTAACGGGATACGAAAAATTGTCAAATGTATTTGGAAAAGATAATATTGGGCTCTTACACGGGAAAATGAAAAGTGACGAAAAAAGGATCATAATGGAGAAGTTTAAAAATAAAGAGATTAAAATACTGGTTTCCACAACAGTTATTGAAGTGGGTGTGGATGTGCCTGATGCTACCGTAATGGTAATACAAAATGCTGAAAGATTTGGTATTGCACAACTCCACCAGCTCAGAGGGCGAATTGGCAGAAGCGATAAAAACTCTTACTGTTACCTTATTTATAGCGACAAAATAGGAGAGGATGGACTTAAAAGAATAAAGGCGATGGAAAAATACAGTGACGGTTTTAAACTTGCAGAAATAGACCTTGAAATGAGAGGACCAGGTGACTTTTTTGGTGTGAGGCAATCAGGACTTCCGACCTTTAAATTTTCAAATATAGTTCGTGATTATAAAATTCTTGTTGATGCAAGAGAAGATGCTTTAAAAATTGTAGAAAATGACCCTTATTTGGAAAAACCGGAGCACAAAATTCTCAAACAGGTTTTACTTGAAAAATGGAAAAATGAAATAGATTTAATAAAGGTTGGATAATTTAATTGATATATCCGTTTCTATGTATTATAATTTGTTAACTAAAATAAGGAGGAGCCAATGCAGCTATTAAAACTCACCGAAGAACAGCTCAGAAATATCTCTACAAACATAAACATCCAGAGAGCTGAAAACTATGTGGGCAAGTTTTTTGATTGTAAAATTGAGGATAATATTCTTAAAGGAAAAATAAGAGGAAATCATGGTGTTTATGAGGTTGAACTTAGAATAGATACTGACCCTTTGACCTTTAAATGCCAGTGTGAAACTTCAAAAGAAATGTTTTGCAAACACGCAGCGGCTTTAGGTCTTACTTACATTTATACCCCCTGGGTATTTGAAAGTAACAAGAAAATTGAAAGAGAAGAGATAACGAGCATTGAAGAGCTACAATTTTACTTAAGAACAACCAAACTTAAAACTCTCCTTGATGATTTAAGAAAATGTTGTCTTGGAGTTGCCCAACTTTCAGAGCTAACCGGAATTTCTGTTCAGCAAATTTCTGCTATTGTAAAAGATGACTTAAACGGCAAGTATCACACATTAACTGATCCTTTGAAACTTGCTTGTTTGTTTTTGATAGAAAAGGGTGTAAACACAAAAAAATAGAGGCAGATTAATTCTGCTTCTATTTCAATATTTATTTGCAAGATGAAAATGCCAGAATTTGACATTTTATCTTGTCATTTCATACAACATTTGTTAAAAGTCTTCAATTTGTGCTTTTAAAATGGAGGATAATGTGCCTAAAAGGGAAGATATCAAAACTATAATGGTAATCGGCTCGGGACCAATTGTTATAGGTCAGGCCTGTGAATTTGACTATTCAGGGACTCAGGCTGTAAAGGCTCTGAAAGAAGAAGGGTATAAAGTGGTACTTGTAAACTCAAACCCTGCGACAATAATGACCGACCCGGAATTTGCAGATGCTACCTATATTGAGCCAATACACGTGGAAGTTCTTGAAGCAATAATAAAAAATGAAAAACCTGATGCTATTTTACCAACTGTTGGAGGACAAACAGCCCTTAATGCGGCTCTTGAGCTTCACAAGAAGGGGATTCTTGAAAAATATAATGTTGAACTTATAGGTGCAAACGCTGAATCCATTAAAAAAGCTGAAGACAGAGAACTTTTCAAACAAGCAATGGCAAAAATTGGCCTTGATATGCCCAAAAGTGCCTATATAAGAAATTTTGAAGAAGCAATGCAGGCAATTGATTCTATTGGATTTCCTGTAATTATCAGACCATCTTTTACCCTTGGTGGAACCGGTGGCAATGTTGCATACAATATGGAAGAATACAAAGAATACGTAAAATGGGGACTTGAAGCATCCCCTGTAGGAGAAATTCTTGTAGAAGAATCAATTATAGGCTGGAAAGAATATGAACTTGAAGTGATGAGAGATTTGAAGGACAATGTTGTTATTATTTGTTCGATAGAAAACTTTGATCCAATGGGTGTTCACACAGGTGATAGCATAACAGTAGCTCCGGCCCAAACCCTTACTGACAAAGAATATCAGGAATTAAGGAATTCTGCAATCAAGGTAATGAGAGAAATAGGAGTTGACACTGGTGGCTCCAATGTTCAGTTTGCAGTTAATCCTGAAGATGGAAGACAGGTCATTATTGAAATGAATCCAAGGGTTTCAAGAAGCTCCGCACTTGCATCTAAAGCCACAGGTTTTCCTATTGCCAAAATTGCAGCCAAACTTGCTGTAGGATACACACTTGACGAAATCCCAAACGATATTACCAAAAAAACACCGGCATCCTTTGAGCCTACAATAGATTATTGTGTAGTAAAATTTCCTCGATTTACTTTTGAAAAATTTCCAGGAACTGATGATACCCTTACTACCCAGATGAAATCTGTAGGTGAAGTAATGGCAATCGGAAGAACTTTCAAAGAATCGCTTCAAAAGGCTCTTGTTTCCCTTGAAATAGGAAAAACCGGCTTTGATGAAATATTTGCCATGGAAGATTTATCAAAATCAGAAATAAAGGAAGAAATTATCAATTACCTGAAAAGACCAACAGATAAAAGAATGTGGTACATAGGGGAAGCATTTAGGGCCGGCTTTACAATAGATGAGGTACACGGATATACAAAAATTGACAGATGGTTTCTAAATAAGATTTATGAAATTATAAAGTTTGAAGAGCATCTTAAGGGTTTAAGTATAGAAAAAATTGGCACAGATACCTTAAAACTTTCCAAAGAAATGGGATTTTCGGATAAAAGACTGGCAAAATTATTAAAATGCACCGAATCCGATGTGGAATCAAAAAGAAAAAGTGCCAGAATAACACCAGTTTATAAAAGGGTTGACACCTGTGCAGCTGAGTTTGAGTCATACACTCCATATCTTTATTCTACCTACGAAGAAGAATGTGAGGCTGATACTACCAATAAAGAAAAGGTTGTAATTCTTGGAGGTGGTCCAAACAGAATAGGGCAGGGGATAGAGTTTGACTATTGTTGTGTTCATGCCTGCTTTGCACTGTCTGAAATAGGTTATGAAACAATAATGGTAAACTGCAACCCTGAAACTGTAAGTACCGATTATGATACATCAGACAGATTATATTTTGAACCGCTTACAAGAGAGCACGTGTTAAACATAATAAAAAAGGAAAAGCCAGTCGGGGTTATTGTCCAGTTTGGTGGACAAACACCATTAAAGCTGGCCGTACCACTGGAAAAAGCGGGGGTAAAGATTCTTGGTACTTCTCCTGACAGTATTGATATTGCAGAAGACAGAGAAAGATTTAAAGTGCTTGTAGAGAAACTTAATCTTCTTCAGCCACCAAACGGAATAGCCAAAAACGAAAACGAAGCTTATGAAATAGCAAAAAGAATAGGTTATCCTGTCGTTGTAAGACCTTCATATGTTTTGGGCGGCAGGGCAATGGAAATTGTTTATGATGAAATATCTCTTAAAAGATATATGAAGTATGCCGTTGAAGCAAGTGAGGAGCACCCTGTTTTAATAGATAAGTTTCTTGAACATGCCATGGAAGTAGATGTAGATGCAATTAGTGATGGTGAAACTATTGTTGTAGCAGGAATTATGCAGCATATAGAAGAAGCCGGAATACATTCAGGTGATTCGGCCTGTTCAATCCCGACCAGATCAATTCCTGAAGATGTTTTAAAAAGATTAAAAGAACAAACAAAAGCGATTGCAAAAGAATTAAATGTAATAGGATTGATGAATATACAATATGCCATTAAAGGTAAAGATATATACCTTCTTGAGGTTAACCCGAGAGCTTCAAGGACTATACCTTATGTAAGCAAATCGATAGGTGTACCCCTTGCAAAACTTGCGGCAAAAGTAATGGTTGGAAGAAAACTAAAAGAATTGGGCTTTACCGAAACAAAAGAGTTAAATTACTATTCTGTAAAAGAATCTGTATTTCCATTTGTAAAATTTCCCAATACTGATGTTATATTGGGACCTGAAATGAAATCTACAGGTGAAGTTATGGGGATAGATACAACTTTTGGAAGAGCTTACTACAAAGCCCAGATGGGAGCAGGTAACAGGTTGCCTACAAAAGGAAAAGTTTTTATAAGCATAAAAGACAGCGTAAAAGATCAGATATTGCCCGTTGCCAAAAAACTTTATGAGCTTGGTTTTGAAATAATAGCGACAAAAGGTACTCATAAATTTCTAAATGACAATAATATACCTGCTCAACTTATACTAAAGGTTCAGGAAGGTCGTCCAAATATTGTAGATCTAATAAAAAATAGAGAAGTTAACTTTATAATCAATGTCCCTGAAGGGAAAAAATCAAGACTTGATGCTGATTCTATGAGAAGAGCAATGTTAAACTATAATATACCTTTCGTTACAACCGTTGAAGCAGCAGAAGCATCGGTAAACGGTATTAAACAATATCTTGAAACAGGCATTACGGTAAAATCTATACAAGAGTATTACAAGTAGGTATATATGAAAGGAAAAGTTGTAAGCAATACAAAACTGAATGACAAATATTACCTTATGGAAATTGAGTGTGAGGAGTTTGTAAATAAAGCAAAACCCGGACACTTTATGATGGTAAAAGCGCAACAATATGACTATTTATATGACCCACTCTTAAGGCGACCATTTGGTGTATGCGATATAGAAAGAGGAAGGTTCAAGATACTGTATGTTTTAATCGGTAAAGGTACAAACCTTCTTTCTCAAATCAAAATAAACTCAACAATTGAGTTTTCGGAGCCACTTGGAAATACATTTAAATACAACGGTGGAAAAAAAGTAGCAATGGTTGGTGGCGGAGTAGGGATTGCACCATTGTTATTTCTTGCCAGATATCTTAAAAATCAAGGCACTGAAATTGATCTATACTATGGTGGCAAAACAGAAGATGATATATTGATGATAGATGAATTTAAAAAATACTGCAGTCATATAATAGTAACAACAGAAAACGGCAAAGTCGGTCAAAAAGGGATTGTAACGGAGCCGTTACAAAAAAATATTCTGCAATATGATAAAATTTATGCCTGCGGGCC
Source organism: Deferrivibrio sp. (assembly GCF_055117995.1). Taxonomy (NCBI): domain Bacteria; kingdom Pseudomonadati; phylum Deferribacterota; class Deferribacteres; order Deferribacterales; family Deferrivibrionaceae; genus Deferrivibrio; species Deferrivibrio sp. The sequence goes on from NZ_JBSQOT010000013.1 coordinate 36,182, forward strand.
CAAGAAAATGCTTGAGGCAACAACTAAAATTGCTGTCGAAAATAAAATCCCTATTGAAGTTTCTTTGGATGAAAGAATGGCTTGTGGAATGGGTGCCTGTCTTGGATGCCTGATATATTTAAAAAATGACAATGGCGAAATTGAACAAAAAAGATGTTGTGTGGAAGGCCCGGTATTTGATGGCAGCAAAATAGTATGGAGCAATCAATGAGCAAAAGTCCTTTAAGCATAAATCTTTGCGGAATCGAGTTTAAAAATCCAATAATAACTGCAAGTGGTACATTTGGATACGGAATTGAATATTCAAGATTTATAGATATCAATAAACTTGGTGGAATATCGGTTAAAGGTATTTCTCTGAAAGAAACTTCCGGAAACAAAATGCCAAGAATTATGGAAACCAATGCTGGCATGCTTAATGCAATTGGGCTTCAAAATGTTGGAGTAGAAAAATTTATCAAGGAAAAGCTGCCTATTTTAAAGAAATATGACACAAAGATTATAGTTAATTTTTGGGGGAAATCTGTTGAGGAATATGTAGAAGTAGCAAAAATACTGGATAATGAAAATGTAGATATGCTTGAAATGAATATCTCCTGTCCAAATATAAAAGAGGGTGGGATAGCATTTGGAACTGACCCTAAAATGACTTACACGGTAGTATACGAAACAAAGAAAGCTATAAAAAACAAACCATTAATTGTCAAGCTGTCTCCCAACGTTACAGATATTAAAATTTTTGGCAAAATGGCACAAGAAGCGGGTGCTGATGCAATAAGCGCAATTAACACGTTACTTGGAATGGCAATCAATATTGAGACAAAAAAACCGTACATTTCAAATATTACCGGAGGATTAAGCGGACCGGCAATAAAACCTGTTGCAATCAGAATGGTTTATGAATTATTTAAGACAGTTGATATACCAATTATTGGAATTGGTGGAATAATGAATTATAAAGATGTAATAGAATTTTATCTTGCCGGAGCAAAAGCTGTACAAATAGGTACCGCAAACTTTGTAAACCCTGAAATTTCTTTGAAAATTATAGATGACCTCGAAAAATATATGGCAGATAAAAATATTGAAAATATCACAGACTTTACCGGAAAAGTTGAAATCTAATCGCTTTTCAAAATTTTAATTTCTAACTAACTTCATTCATAATTACTGTTTTAAGAAACAGAAATAAGCCAAAAAATAATTTTAATAACAACATAGTATCACCACATTAAAAACAACATATAACGTCCGATAAGATATATTATGTTAAATAAATTAAGAATAATTTCTATATCCCCTGGTAAACATATTGATTCTGTCTAAAGTTTTTATTTGCCGTTTTTTATAATTTGATAATGCTTGATTTTTTTATGAAGGTATGTTCTTTCAATATCAAGTATTTTGGCAGCTTTGGAGATGTTGCCATTTGTTTTTTCAAGTACTTTAGAAATATAATCTTTTTCAAAGATATCTTTTGCATATTTAAGCGGATAATACTCAGTAATTAGATTTTCAAAATCCAATGATTTGCTTGTTGCCTGGGAATCAAGTAAAAATGATGGTGCGTCATCTGTTGTTATCAACGAGCCATCGGATAGTACTACCATCCTTTCTACGGCATTTTTAAGCTGCCTTACATTGCCAGGCCAATCATAATTTATCATCTTTTCCATTAAATCATCATCAAAACTCTTTTTTTCCAAACCGTTAACAACGCAAGCCTCATTGATAAAATGTTTTACAAGAATCGGGATATCTGTTTTTCTTTCTCTAAGAGCAGGAACATGTATAGGCACAACATTAATTCTATAATATAAATCTTCACGAAAATTATTCGCGGCTATTTCATCCTCAAGGTTTTTATTGGTTGCAGCTATAAGTCTGAAGTCACTCTTTATAGGCTTTACTGACCCAACTCTTGTAAATTCACCTGTTTCCAGTACTCTTAGAAGCTTTGCCTGTAAGCTCAAATCCATGTCCCCTATTTCATCAAGAAAAATCGTCCCATTGTTGGCTGCCTCAAAAAGCCCCATCTTATCAGTTATTGCACCGGTAAAAGCCCCCGCCTCATATCCAAACATTTCACTTTCCATTAATTCAGAAGGAATTGCGGAACAATTTATTTCAACAAATCTTCTACTGCTTCTTTTGCTAAGCAAATGAATCAATCTGGCCACATGTTCTTTCCCTGTTCCGTTTTCTCCTGTGATAAGGACTCTCGCGTTGGTTTGAGCAATTTTTTTGATTTTATTTCTAAGTTCAACAACCTGAGGGCTATTGCCAATTAGCTCATATTTTTTAAGATAATCGAGTTTGTATTCCTTGATATGTTGCGTAAGTTCAATTTTATCTTTTAAGTTTTTGACAACCAACAACAATCTGTCAAGTGACAATGGCTTCTCAAGAAAATCATAAGCACCATACTTTATAGACTCTACAGCATTTTCAATATTTCCATGCCCACTTATCATAACCACTTCTATTTCAGGAAAATAGGTCTTTATATCCTGCAGACCGGTTATACCATCCTTGTCGGGAAGCCATATATCAAGGAAAACTATGTCATATAGCTCACTTTTCAATTTTTTAAAACCATCGCTAAAATTCTGCGAAAAGTCCGCATCGTACCCTTCATCATCGAGAATGTCTTTAATAGTTGTACAGATGTTTAATTCATCATCAATAATCAATATCTTCATATCAACTCTCTAAAGGAAAATTTATTATAAATTTAGTGTACTCATTATATTGACTTTTCACAAAAATCTTCCCATTGTGATTTTCAATAATTTTTTTAACTATCGCAAGCCCCAACCCTGTACCATCAGGTTTGGTGCTGAAATAAGGCAAAAATAGTTTTGAAATATTTTCTTCTTTTACACCTGTGCCATTGTCCTGAAAAATAATTTCCAGCACCCCCCCTCTTACACTTACAAAAATAGAAATTACGCCTTTGTCATGCTTTATACTGTCAAGCGAATTTGTCATCAAGTTCATAAATACTCTTTTTAACTGATTTTTATCTGCATTCAAAAAGATTTCCTCTTCAGGCACATTTAATACTATTTCCACATTTTTATCATTTTTATCATAAAGGTCAATTATTTCCCTTATTAGTTTTACTATGTTCAATGGTGACTTGTTAATGCTCTCATACTTTGAAAAATTACTAAACTCCTGTACAAGCTGATAAAGGTCATTTGCTTCGTTAATTATTTTTTCCATACTTTTGACTACTGTTTCTTTGATTTTATCATTATCAATTTGTTCTGCCTTTTTTATCACCCTTTCGGCGTTTAACTTAATGGGGGTAAGAGGATTTTTTATCTCATGTGCAATTCTTGTGGCCATTTCTCTCCAGATATTTATTCTTTCTACATTTACAAGGTCTGTAATATCATCAACCACTATTACAAAATTTGTTACAATATTATATTCATCAAAAATTTTATTTAGATTTATCGAAAATGTTTTTATCTCTCCATTGTGTGTAATTTCGGATTGAATATTCATAAAATGTTTTTCTGATAAGTAAAAAGTATCAACTATTTCTTTAAGTTTTTCATTTAAGCTATTATTCTGTATATATAAATCTGCCATATTGTTCGTTTTGAGTATTTTTTTGGAACTATCGAGCAGAAAAATAGCAGAATTTACATTTTTAAATATAGTATCAATATATTGTTTATCTTTTGCGATTTGTGAATACATTTCAGACAAGGTTTCGTTTTTATTTTTTAGCTCTTCGGTATGAGTTTTTAATTTTTCTGTCATCTCATTAAATGCTTTGACAAGAATTCCAACCTCATCATTAGAGTTTATGTCTAACTTTATATTAAGCTCACCCTGGGAAACCTTTTCTGCTGCAATAGCAAGCTGTTCAAGAGGGTTGGTAATATTCTTGGCATAAAGCAGGCTCCCCCATATTCCTGCAAATATAACAAGCAGAGTCATCAATATAAGAAGTATCTTGTAGGAATTTTTTACAGGCTCAGCAAAGAATTTTATCTGGCTGTAATTTCTATATGAGTCAAGTATTTTTGATACCTGCTCTGCCTGATCAAGTGGAACAAGTTTGTAAACTATCATTGCCCCAAGTATGATATTTTCGCTGGTCAATGCCGAAACGGGCGCTCCTACCCAATATATCTGTGTATTACCAACAAATGAATATTTAGCAATCTGTTTCCCTGCGAGTATCTCTTTTAAAGTATCTTCATCTGCAATAAAATTCAGATAATACTCTTTATCTTCATGCAAAATTTTAATCATTTTGTTATTGTATATAAGAATGCCATCAATTTTGTTTCCATTTATATATTCTTTACCAAACTTCGTCAGTTCATCATAATTTTTTTGTAACATAAATCCCTTGGAAGCAATAAGTTTTGCCAATATATTTGTCTGTTCAATCAAATCTCTTTCCACCTGATTTTGATATTTCTGCATTAAATCAACGGAACTTTTTAATGCTTGTTCAATCTGGACGTCAAACCACTTGTCTATACTGTTGTTAATAATATTACTTGAAAAAACAAATACGACAAAAACCGGAAGTACTGTAATTGTAATTGCAAAAATAACCAGTTTTGTTTGTATCCTGGTTCCAAATATTGCCTTTTTATTCCCAAAAAACAGTTTGCTTATATTCCTGAAAATAACAACAAGGAGGACAAGAAGCAGAATAATATTTATATTTATGAGCAAAAATATTGTAATACTGGAGTATAGCGGGATGTTGGTGTTTACAATTTTAGAACTGGCGATAAAATTTAATACGGCAAGCAGCAAAAATAAAACTAAATATTTAAATAAGTTTTTATTTTTTATAAAAAAGCTTTTTTTGGATTCAATATTCATTAAAGTCCAAGATCCACTGCTACCTGTTCTATGATTTTTTCATCTATTGTTTCACTCTTTACCAGATATGCTTCAAACATTGCATTATCACAGATTGTATTTATTACCCTTGGGATTCCACCTGAATGTCTGTAAACCCCTTTTATTGCATTATCACTAAAAAATATTATCTTTGCACCCGCAACTTTTAGTCTGTGTTCTATATAAACCTTAACTGCCTGCAGATCAAATGGCTTCAATAAAAATCTCATGGCAACCCTTTGCCTTAAAGGTTCATCAAGTCTTAAATTATCTTCAAGTTCCGGCATTCCAAAAAGAACAAAATTTATCAACTTCCCCGTCTCAGTCTCAAAATTCAAAATCCCTCTTAGCTCCTCCATTACATCTTTATTCTTTAGCATCTGAGCTTCATCAAACATTATTACAACTTTTTTGCCAGACTCCATAAGACTACTAAGTTTTTGATAAAGCTTGCTTAACATTGAGGGCTTGTCTGTGGGAATTTCGTCCACCCCAAGCTGCATAATGAGTTTCTTTAATATCCATTCAGAAGTCACTTCAGAATGCACCACAATAATTAGCGCAACTTCATAACTATCTGTGTCAAACTCATCCAATATTAACCTTGCAAGCGTCGTTTTCCCTGTTCCTATTTGACCAATTACAGTAACAAGTCCTTTATTGTTTTCAATTGCATATACAAGACGTTTTATTATCTCTTCATGTTCTTTGGATTTATAAAAAAACTTAATATCTGGGGAATTATTAAAAGGCAGTTCATTTAATCCGAAAAAATCTTTAACACTCATTAAATATGCTCCTTACAAAAATGATATCTTTTTCTTCTTTTTTCTCCCCTCCCCTTCTTTGGTATCAATATTTTCCTGAACAATTTCTTTGTATTTTTCCTTAACATCTCTAAAATCCGGATCAAGTTTGAAGACTTTCTCAAAATAGTTATTTGCTCCCACCTGATCATTTCTAAGCTCTAACAATACTCCAATTTCATAAAGAGAGTTAAGCATTTTTTCCCTTTCTTCATAATCAACTATTATCAATTTATGTATATTTATTGCATCATCTATAAGCCCCATTCGTTTATAACACTCAGCAAGTAAAAATAAACTTTCATACTTTTTAGCCCCGGTCGCTGATTTTTTTAGCTCTGAAACCGCATCTTCAAAAAGTTCCATTTCCATATATGCTATAGCAAGATCATAGTGAGTTTCATAATCATCTTCAGAAACCTGTTCATTTATACTTTTTCTTATAGATTCAGCTATACTTCTTATTTCTTCCGTTATAACTTCAGAATAATTTACCTTTTCTTCCGTTTTGCTGGCTGAGTCTTCACCCTCCATCATTATCAGTCTTGCAGCTAAATCTTTTACTTTTTCATTATCAGGATATAGGATTATGAGTTGGTCAACTTCAGTTTTTGCTTCCTCAAGTTTTTTATTGTTAATTAGTGTATTAATATGTTCTATTTGCTCTGAAATATTTTCTTCAAAATCATCCTGGAAAATATTATTATTCGTAAGGTCAATATCACCAAAATCATCAATTGAGCTTGAATCATTTTGTTTAATCTCTTCAGTGGCAAAATCGTCAAGACTAATTTCGATATCAATATCATCAGTTTCAACATCACCCTTAAATGAATCTATACCTTCTGCTGATTGTTCAATTCCGGCATCATCAACTTCCTGTTCATTGTCATCTTTTGAAACTTCAGCATCTGTTGTATCAAGGTCAAGATCAAGCTCAAGGTCAAAATTAGACTCACCCGTTGAGTCAGTATCAAAAGAAGTAAGTTCGAGATCTATATCACCAAAATCTGAAGTGTCGTCAAGGTTTAGGATATTTTCACTGTCACGAAAGTCAATGTCTGAATACTGATTGGTATTGTCATCAAACCTTTTCTCAGTAAATTCAAGTTCATTGATAAATTTCTCAATATTGGTCGCTTTGTCAATATCACCCAGCTCTTTATACAATTGAACTAATTTTTCATATATTTTTAGCTGAACATCTTTAAGAGAGCCTTTTGATGCCAATAAAACAAGCATATCAAGCAATTCGGGATTATTTATTTTTTCGTAATAATCTTCTGCTATTTTTGATAGTTCAGGTTTAAAGTCAAAATCAGGCAGGTTGATGATTTCATTGATTTCAATCTTAAAATCATCGATATTTGTATGAACGAAGTAATCAAGAATACACCTGTAGGTTTCATAATTTTTGTGCTTATTTTTAATTGCCTGGTAAAATTCGATATTTTTCTCAAGAGGTTTTACCTCAAGGCAGTATCTAAAAATATCATTATCAAAATTCTCAAGCAAAAATTCTTCAGCATATTTTAAGAAAATATCAGCTTTGTCATTATTTCTTTTAAAAAAGTCTATAGTGTAAGCAAAAAAAGTTTTAAAGTCACATTCGCATTCAATTGCAATATTACAAAAATAGTCAAGAGATTCCCTATCTTTATTGTTGTGAGCAAGCTCTATACAATAATGCATAAACTTACAAACATCATATTTTTTCCCAAAATCAAAAAGCTTTTGTATTATTCTTTTATAGTTTGATGTGCTATTTCTGTCCAATTCAGCAATCTCTTTCAAAATATCAATCGCCTTTTCATCAAGCCCCTTTTTTTCGTAAATATCTGCCAACTCATATAAAGTGTCAAGCTGCTCTGCTTTTATATTTTTCTTCTGGAAAAGTTTTGATAGTTTTCTGTACATGTCATACTGGTCAGGAAACAACCTGATAATCTTCTTTGTTACCGCTATAGCCCGGTCAAGATACTTGTCTTCTTCCATGCTTGTAGCAAGTTGTTTAAATATCTCAAGGGACTTAGTTTTATCCCCCATTTTGTAATATATGTCACCCAAAAGGTTGGTAGCATCAAAGTCATTTTTATGCTCTTCAAGATAGGTTTTACACGAAGACAGGGCAGATTTATAATTACCTTTTGCATACAATAACTTAACATCCTGAATATTTACATTCTTATTTTTCTTGGAACCAAAGAAAATCATCTTATCCCCACCAATTTGTGCATTTGTGGTACAAAAAAACAATTTATACCACTACCATAGAATATTTTCATTATATCACTTAATAATTTAAATTCAACTAAATTATTTTTAGTATGAAGATAAATTTCATCAAAACCTTTACTTTTTAACAAGTCAACCACATTAGCTATTTCAAATTGCTCTATCTTATTGTCAACTATAAGTTTGAAATATGATTTATTTTTTTCTATAAAATATGCATTTTTAAGAGCGTATATATTGTCATCCACCCCAAAAGTCGATTTAAGCTTTATATCAATACTCACAATATCCAATAAATCATAAATTTCTTTCAAAATATCTAAGTGATAACCACTGGTTTCCAGGAAATATTTTGTTTTTTTACCAAAGCTTGAAATCATAAATTTGATTGCCTCTAAACTTAAAAGAGGCTCACCGCCGGTAAAGGATATGCTGTGTATTTCATTAAAAATATCATAACCTTTTATATCTTCAACAAACTGAAATATGTTTACCGGATTGTAATATATCTTGTCAAAGAAGATAAAGCTTTCTTTGGATGAATAATCGGTATCGCATCCCTGACAATTTACATCACAACCAGAAAATCTTATAAACAGCTGCCTTGCTCCAATGTACTTGCCCTCCCCCTGAAACGATATAAAAGCCTCTGATATATTTATATTATTCAAAGTATTCTGCAGCTGCATTTTCACTTTCCCAGACAATCACCTTAAATACAAGGTCCCCAAAACTCTCTTTCAATCTATTATAGATGTATTGAGCCATATTCTCACTTGTTGGATTTACCTTACTGAAATATTCCGTATCGTTGAGATATTTATGGTCAAGCTCATCCAATATCTGTTTCAAATGTTTCTTGAGTATTTTGAAATCCACAAGCATGCCTATATTGTCTAACCTTTCCCCTTGAAGTATTGCCTCGACCTTCCAGTTATGACCATGAAGATTTTCACAGTTTCCATTGTAATTTCTCAAGTTGTGCGCTGATGAAAAATACATATAAGTTTTTACTCTATACATAAAATGTCTCCTTGATAATTTTTTCTGGTATCTCTTTAATCCCTCCAGGTTTTAAATCCCCAAGAGATATGTTTCCTATTCTGGTTCTTAAAAGTCTAATTACCTTTATGCCAAAATATCCAAACATATTTCTTATCTGTCTATTTTTACCTTCATACAAAATTATTTTATATCTATTGTCAGTAAGCCTAAATATTTTACAACTATTATAAACAAACTTGTCAGTTTTTAGACCATTTTCAAGGATTTTCTTTTCCTTTTGAGTCAAGTTTCTTGTCACCTCAACAAAATACTCTTTCTCAATTTTATATTTTGGAGTTTGTAGCTTATACACAAACTCACCATTATTTGTAAAAATAATCAACCCTTCACTTTTATAGTCAAGCCTGCCAGAATATGCCAGATTGTTGTTTTTAAAAAATTCAAAGTCTTTAAGGCACTTTCTTCCCCTTGCATCATCATAGCTTGTCAAAACATTAACAGGTTTATAAAAAATATAATATTTATAAGATATTATAGAAACTTCATTACCTTCTACTTCAACTTTATCATCTTCGCCAATTTCATAGCCGGGGAATAAAATTGGTTCTTTGTTGACAGTCACTTTACCCATAAAAATCAATTCATCTGCTTTTCGTCTTGAACAGTAGCCTGTTGAAGCAATAAATTTATTCAGTCTCATTTGTTATTTTTAAGTTCCTGCCATTCCCTGAAAGTAGGCAAGTCAGAAAGAGAATTAAGCCCGAAATATTCCAGAAATTCTTTTGTAGTACAATACAAAAGAGGTCTTCCTGGAACATCTTTTCTCCCCACCACCTTGATAAGATTTCTATCCAAAAGATTTTTAATTATCCCTGAGCTGTTAACTCCTCTTAAGTCTTCTATTTCATTTTTTGTTATAGGCTGCTTGTATGCAATCGCAGCAAGTGTTTCAAGTGCTGCCCTGGACAAAGATTCCCCTTTTTCACCAAAATGTTCTGACAATTCTTCAAAAATTACACTTTCAGTAACCATCTGATAGCCATCTGAAACAGTGCGTATCTTCAAACCAAGCTCAAGATGGTTAAATTCTTCAATGTACTCACTTATTCTGTTTTCAAGGTTTATTGGATTTTCGGATATTTTTACAAAAAAAGATTTACTAAGAGGTTTACCGGAAAGAAACAAACTGGCGTAAAATATTTTTTTTTCTTTATTATCCATAGACAGATACCCTTATTTCAGCAAAATTATCAGCCTGAAACACTTTTATTAGTTTCAGTTTTACCATTTCCAGAGTTGCAAGAAATAATACCACTATCTCCCTTCTACTGCTTACCATTTTAACCATGTCAGACCAGAGGTAGCTCTCATTTACCTTTAAAAGTCTCTTTATTTTTTCCATCATAGTCCCTATGTCTATAATGTCCTTTTTGATAGAAATTTTACTTTCCTTAACCTCTTTATCCAATAAATTAAAAAGCACACTTGCCAGTAAATATGAATCAGCTTCAACTTTTTCTGTTCTTGGCAGCATTATACTATCTGAACGTTTTAAGAATCTTCCTGAAAACAGCTCCTTTTCCCTCAAGATTTCAGAAATGTCCTTATAGAATGAATACTCGATAAGTTTTTGGGTTAGAAGAAATTTTTCCTCCTCCGGATCTATATCCTCCTCATCCGCAATACTTTCCGGAAGCAACATCTTAGATTTAAGGTATAAAAGATATGAAGCCATTTGAATAAACTCACCAGCTACATTCATATCAAGGTTTTTCATATTCTCAACCGCTTCCACAAACTGATCGGTGATAACAGAAATGGATATATCATATATGCTCATCTCATTTTTATAGATAAGATGGATAAGCAAATCCAGAGGTCCTTCAAAATTTTCAAATTTTACTTCTAAAAAGCTGTTCATATTCTTAAAACTTTTCTAACCTTTTTAACAGTCCCGGCAGCAACATCATTGGCTTTTTGCTGAGTTTTAGATAAAAATTCATCCAAATCATCAATAATTTTTTCATATTCAGCTCTTTTTGCCTGAATAGGCTCAAGAAAGCTCAAAATATTTTTTATAAGAACCTTTTTACAGTCTATGCATCCGATTGTAGCGTTTTTACAGCCATCAGTAACAAATGACCTTTCTTCTTCATCTGAAAAAACCTTATGATAGTCAAAAACAGGACACACTTCCGGGTTCCCCGGATCAGATCTTAATTTTCTGTTGGTATCAGTCATCATTGTTTTTATCTTCTTTTCTACCGACTTTGGCTCCTCAGAAAGCATTATTGCATTGCCGTATGACTTGCTCATTTTTCTTCCGTCTGTACCGAGCAGTTTAGGCACATTTGTCAAAAGACCTTCAGGCTCAACAAACAAATCGCCATTATAAAGGTAGTGAAACCTTCTTACTATCTCCCTCGAAATTTCAAGATGAGGCAGTTGATCTACGCCTACCGGTACATATTTGGCATTGTAAATAATAATATCGGCAGTCTGCAAAACAGGATAACTTAAAAAACCAAGATTTGACAAATCCTTGTCTTTTATCTCATTTCTAATCTCCTTATACGTGGGACATCTTTCCAGCCAGCTGACTGGAGTTATCATTGATAATAAAAGAAAAAGCTCTGCGTGATATATATTCTTTGACTGAACAAACAGCGTTGATTTTTTTATATCTATGCCAACTGAAAGCCAATCAAGTATCATCTCTTTTCTTAAAGCTATTATATCTTCCGGATTTTCATAATTTGTTGTCAGAGCATGCCAGTCGGCAATAAAATAAAAACAGTCATATTTGTCCTGAAGCTCCACCCAGTTTTTAAGTGCTCCAAAATAGTGACCAATGTGAAGTTTGCCTGTTGGCCTCATACCGCTTAAAACTCTATCCATACACACTCCTTAAATAAGTAATCTTATGAAAAAGTTTATTATTGGGAATATAACTGTATCAATAACATTAGTTATCAAAAGACCCAGGATAATAAAAAATCCATACTTTTCCGTTCTGGAATATTTATAGGCAGCATTAAGAGGCAAAAAAGATTGTAAAATCCTGCCACCATCTAAAGGTAAAATCGGAATTAAATTGAAAATCCCGAGTGCAATATTTATCTGAACCGAAAAAATAAGCATTAACACAATAGGTTTTACAATTTTTGAGGCAACAAAAGGGTTAAAATCAATTGAAGTAAGTATATTAAATAAAACAGACGACACAATCGCCATGACAAAATTTGACAAGGGTCCTGCAAAAGCTACAACTGCAGGCCCGTATTTCCTGTATTTCAACCTGGTAAAATCAACAGGCACAGGCTTTGCCCAGCCAAACAATCTCGTCAAAAATAAAAATAAAAGACCCATTATATCAATATGTTTAAGCGGGTTAAAAGTTAATCTTCCATGCCTTTTTGCAGTATCATCACCCAAAAAATATGCAGCGTATCCGTGCGAAGCCTCATGTACAGTAATAGCAAACAAAAAAGGCAGCGCCATAATAGATAAATCTCTGAAAAAACTGTTTATATCAAATCCCATAAGCAAATAAATTAGCAGAATAGTACAGCCATGTCAAATTCAGAATCATCTATTTATTAAATACTCAAAATATTTTATATCATCATACTCAGTAAGTTTTACATTACTGAAACTTGACAATGAAATATATACTTTATGTCCCAACATCTCCACCATACTTGCCTCATCAGTGACAAAAATGTTATTTCTCCTCTGATAATCAAAGGCCTCTCTTAAAATTTCCTTTTTAAATACCTGAGGAGTGTGCACCAAAAATACTTTTTCTCTGTCAATAGTTTTATCAACTTCAAAACCATTGACCAATTTTACTGTATCTCTCGGTTTGACGCCACATATGGCAGCCTGATATCTAAACGCATTTGAGATACATTCATTTACAATTTCTCTGTTTATAAATGGTCTGACGGCATCGTGTATCAAAATATACTCTGAAGTAGATTTAAGAAAGCAATTATAAACTGTATCAAACCTTTCTTTACCACCTTTTACAAACTCACAGTTTTTTATATTTAAGCTTTCTACCACTTCTTTTAAAAGGTCCAAATCATCCTGACCATAACCAATCAAAATTTCGTCAAAACCATAAGATTCATTTAAATTTTTAAGAGTATAATAAATTACAGGTTTACCGTTAATAAGAAAATATTGTTTTTTAAATTTATCAGAAAATCTCTTTCCAGCCCCTGCAGCAGGAATAATAGCAGATATTGTACGGTTCATTTTAGTTTTGTAAATATAATCCTGCCAGATTCTGTCTGAAGCAAACTTGAAACAGTCACATCAACTTCGCTTCCAATAAGACTTCTGCCGTTTTCAACAACCACCATTGTCCCATCGTCGAGATAACCTACCCCCTGAGAATATTCTTTACCTTCCTTCTGGATGGTAATATGCAGATTGTCTCCAGGTAAAACATTTTGCCTTAATGCAAGTGCAAGCGAGTTAATATTAAGGGCTTTAATTTCCTGTATCTCAGCTACCTGCAATAAATTAAAGTCTGTAGTAATTATTTTTCCTTTTAATTTTTTGGTAAGAGCTATCAATTTTTCATCCACAGTGCCTAAGTTTGTAAAGTCCTCATTTATAATTTCCACAGGAACTATTTTCTGTTCCTGCAATTTTTTTAACACATCAAGCCCTCTTCTCCCCTTTTGCCTTCTTAAATGATCGTGTGAATCCGCAATATTCTGTAATTCTTTGAGCACAAAAGTAGGAATTACGATTCTCCCTTCCACAAAACCTGTATTCACAATATCAGCAATTCTCCCATCAATTATTGTTGATGTATCAATTATTTTTGGGATTGAGATATATTTTGGTTTCCCTTCTTTTTTTGCTTTTCTTGAGAATATATTTTCGAGAATAGTGTAATTTTTATACCCAATAAGTATACCAAGATAAACTACAAGAAAATAAAACCCAAGTTTAAGAGATTCATTTGAAAAAACAGCATCAAAAGCACTTGTAATAAGGTATGCGATAATCAAAAACAATACGCCACCTATGAACCCCATAATAACTTTAAAACTTTTTAAATCACTAACCAGCAACTCGATAAGGTTTATCGAAAGAACAATTCCAAGAGCATAACTGATTGCATGATTAATATCTATACCAAGCTGATTTCTCAGTAAAACGAATGCCCCAAATATAGCTATAGAGTAAATTATTCTAAATATCCACATAATTACCTCAAGATAATTTTCCTAACTGTTCAATATCATTTGTTTGCCCCAAAGCTATGACGGTATCACTTGCTTCAAAAATCGTTTCAGGTCCAGGGTTATAAATAAACTCCCCGGACTTCTTTTTGATACCTACTACTGTTATACCAATTTTTCTTATATTTGACTCTATAATTTTTTTGCCAACAAGTTTTGAATTTGCAGATTCAGCACCAGCCCAAAACATTTTTGTAGCCGACTCATCACCCGAAGCTCTTGCAATTACATATAAATTTTTACTGAAACCTTTTGCTGTAAGTACAATATAAACATTTTCAGCATCGCTGTTAACCACTGCCACAAGCCCTTTTGCTTCCAATATGTTTGCATCCAACAAGACCGACTCCTTCGTAGCAT